>JAGWVZ010000175.1 GCA_018970625.1 Myxococcales bacterium
CGAATGCCTGTTTTCCCGCCGGAGTCTGAACGTGAATGATATGCTTCCTTTGCTTGGTGGAGGGCTGATTGGCCTCTCCGCCACGTGGACCCTGCTCTCCATGGGCCGAATTGCGGGGATTAGTGGCATCTGGGCACAGGCCATTCATCCTTCGGAGTCTCGACTCTGGCAGTGGATGTTCCTTACCGGTCTTTTGCTCGGAGGAGCGCTGGTCTGGCTGCTGACGGGAATGCCCGTCGCTGACGAGTCACCTGTTGGCCCCGCCGGAGTCGCCATCGCTGGACTGCTCGTGGGCGTCGGTACACGCATGGGGAGCGGTTGCACGAGTGGTCATGGCGTTTGCGGCATAAGTCGCCTGTCGCCACGCTCGTTGGTCTCTACGCTGACGTTTATTGCCACCGGGGCCATCACGGTCATTCTCGTGCGTTTGGTTCTGGGAGGTGCCGCATGAATCTCTCCGCTTTGGCCGCTTTGTTGTCTGGGGTGTTGTTTGGTGCAGGGCTGGTGATTTCGGGCATGACCGTGCCATCGAACGTGGTTGGTTTTCTGGACTTCGCCGGCGCGTGGAACCCCTCGCTCGCGTTCGTTATGGGAGGCGCAATTGCGGTTCACATGCCGTTGTACTGGCTCATTCGAAGGCGGAAATCACCGCTGTTTGATACCCGGTTTCACGTGCCATCACGTCGTGACATCGATTGGCGTCTTGTGGCGGGCTCGGCCGTGTTTGGCGTGGGCTGGGGGCTGGGGGGGTTCTGTCCGGGGCCCGGACTGGTGTCGTTGGTGAGTGGAGCGGCCGACCCGATCATCTTCGTGGGTGCAATGACGGTCGGAGTGGTGTTGTACCGGGTGGTTCAGCCGCCGGCGGCCGCTCCGGGTTCGGCACATGTTCCCGTGGCCGACTGTGGAGGAGACGACATTGCCGCAGATGCCTGAGAGGCGTCATTCTCGTAGGCTGTCAGTAAGTGACACATTCGACCGCTCGGGTTCGCCCCGTTTTTTTGATACGGCGCCAGCTTCGCGCGGCGAAAGTGAGAGGGTGCCATCATGGAGAGTGAGCAGGCGCACATAGCTCAGCCTGATGCGATGGCGCCTCTGGCTGCTGTGAAGAAACGGTCGGGCGCCGGATTGAGGGCTGACCTTGTTGCGGGCCTGACCACGGGAAGCCTCTTTGTGCCGCAGAGTGTCGCCTACGCGCAGCTGGCGCAACTCCCCGTACAACATGGACTGTACAGCGCGATGGCCGGGTCGCTCGCATACGCGCTGGTAGGTCGGTCAAGGCAGCTGTCCGTGGGACCGGTGGCTCTGGACTCACTCATGGTGGGTGCCGTAGTTACTCCAATGGCGGCGGGAGACCCCCTTCGGGCGGTGGCTCTGGCGTCGTGTATGGCCTTGATGGTCGGTGTTACGCAGGTTGTGGCCGGGTTTGTGCGGGGAGGCTACCTCGCAAATTTCGTATCGACACCCGTGCTCAGCGGATTTACCGCAGCTGCCGCTTTGCTGATTGCCCAGTCCCAGATACCGGTGTTTCTGGGTTGGCCTTCCGGCCTGACCGTCGACGCAATGCTGCAAGGTTCGGTCATTCCTGCGCCACATGCTGCAACGACACTGGTCGCGTTGGTCAGTCTCACGTCTTTGGTCGCACTTCAGAGATGGGTGGCCAACTGGCCGCGCGCGCTGCTCGTGCTTGTGGCCGCTGGCGCTGCCGTGGCGTTTCTGCCCGGGCTGGAGCAGGTGCCAACGATAGGTGCCATCCCGGCTGGGCTACCGGCGCCCAGAGTGCCGTTGATCGCCTGGAGTGACTTCGTCGCGCTGTGGCCAACGACGACTGCCCTGGCGTTGCTGGCGTTTGTTGAAGCGTGGAGCGGGGCGGTTCGATTCGCCAAAGCTGCGGGCGAAAAGCTCGATGCCGATCGCGAGTTGAAGGGGCTCGGCGTGGCGAACATGGCGGCTGGGTTGCTGGGCGGTTTTCCGGTAACCGGTGGCTTGTCTCGAAGTGCCGTGCTGTTCAGCGCCGGTGCCCGAAGTCGTGCCGCCGGAGTGATCTCCGCTTTGGTCGTGCTTGCCGTGCTGCTGGGTGCGTCTGACCTGCTTGCGAAGATTCCTCGACCTGCGCTGGCGGCGCTCATTCTGGTGAGTGTGATACCGCTGGTCGATGTGAAACTGCCTGTTCGGCTCTGGAAGATTCGGCACGATGACAGTGTCATGTGGCTGGTGTCGTTCGCGAGTACGCTGTTCCTGGGATTTGTACAGGGCATCGCAATCGGCGTCGTTGCTTCGCTTGTCTGGTTCGTTGTGCGCACCTCGCGCCCCCACATGGCCGTGCTCGGGCGTATCCCGGGCACGGTACATTTTCGAAACGTGCTGCACTTTCCTGACGCTATCGTCACGCCCGAGCTGTTGATCGTCCGTGTCGACGCGCAGCTCTACTTCGGAAACGTATCGTATGTATCTGCCACGATTGAAGAATGGATGCTGGAGCGTCCGCGTCTGAAGGCAGTGGTGCTTGATGCGACCGCGGTGAATGCGCTCGACACAACCGCAGAGGCGTGGCTGCACGAGTTTCACACAGCGTGCAAATCGCGCGGCATTCACCTCGCCCTGTCCGGTGTCAAATACCCGGTCGCAGAGGTGCTCAGGCGCGCAGGTTTCGAGGTGGATGGACAGACGTCGTCCATCCATAGAGGGATCGACGATGCCACTCGATGGATGTGTGGCATGAAGCTCACGTCCTGTGAGTGTGGAGCGGAGACGCTGAGCCCCGAGATGCTCGCTCAACGGCGTGGCTTGCTGCCCTCGCAGGACCCTGTTCTGGCGGGAACAGCAGGCTCTTCCAGCTGACGTGGCAACCGTCGCATGCTTCTTCTCTGGCCTGCGCCAGAAATTCGACTCAGATAAACTCGATGTCCAGCGGTGCGGTGTTGTTCGACTGAATCGAACGGGCTTTGCCGGAAGCGAGCAGGAGCACCTCGAACGCGAAGAAGCGCGCCGTGTCCAGCTTGGCCGCGAGGAAAGCCACCTCGGTGTCGGCCAGCCGCTGCTCTCGCGTCACCTCGGTTGTACCTACCCGCGCCGTCAGCTGCCGCGCCGCGATTGCGGCCTGCTGAAGCAACTGATGGCCAACCATCAGGTCGCCGAACAGCTCGAGGAACGGTGTCGCCTGCAGCATGGCAGCCTTGATGTTCTGCCGAGCGGTACCACTGAACCAGAATGCGGTCTCACCCACGATGCCCTGAGCCTTCTGGAGCAGTTCAAACGCCTTCTCAAGGCCCGGGGTGGAAGCGTTCGCTTCAATGAACGACCCGAGCTCCTGAATGTAGGTCATGAAGAGAGCGCCGCTCTTGAGCCGCATCTTGCGACCCAGAAGGTCCATGGCCTGAATGCCGTTGGTACCTTCGTAGATCGACGCGATCTTGCAGTCGCGCAGGTACTGCTCGACCGGATAATCCTTGGTATAGCCGTAGCCACCGAAGACCTGCACAGCCAGCTCGGTGACCCGGAATGCCTTGTCGGTGGAGTAGGCCTTCACAACTGGGGTCGCGAGGTCCGCAAGGTCCTGATACTTCGCCCGCAGCTCGGGGTCATCGCCGTGCAGGGCCATGTCGTTCCAGAACGCAGCCTGAGCGACCAGCGCACGAGTACCCTCTGAGAAGGCCTTCATGAGCATCAGGTTGCGGCGAACGTCCGGGTGGTTGATGATCTCGACGCTCTTTCCCTCGAGCGCATTCAGGTCCGGACCCTGTCGCCGGTCACGAGCATACGAGAGCGCCTGTTGAAAGGCAGCGTTCGCCTGTGCAACGCCCTGAAGGCCGCACGCGACACGTGCCTCATTCATCATCTGGAACATGTACGGGAGGCCCTTTCCGGGCTCACCGACCAGATAGCCAATCGTTTGTCCGTCGGCGCCAAAGCTGATCTGACAGGTCGGCGAGCCATGGATGCCGAGCTTCTCTTCAATCCGTTCGACAAGCACGTGATTGTGCGCACCGAGCTTGCCCTGAGCATCGACAAGGACGCGC
Source organism: Myxococcales bacterium (assembly GCA_018970625.1). The sequence continues at coordinate 4,017 of JAGWVZ010000175.1, forward strand.
GGAACAACGAACAGCGAGATGCCGCGGGTGCCCTCCGGATCGCCTTTACGGCGAGCGAGCACGAGGTGGATCACGTTCTCGTAGAAGTCTGCGTCGCCGCCGGAGATGAAGATTTTGGTTCCCGTAATGCCATAGACCCCGGCAGCCTCATCGACCGGCACAGCGGTGGTGGTCAGGTCGGGAACGGCGGAGCCTGCCTGCGGCTCGGTGAGGCACATGGTGCCGCCCCACTTGCCGGTGTACATGCGTTCCACGTACAGATTTTTCAGGGCGTCACTGCCGAAAGACTCGATCAGGTGAGCCGCGCCGGACGTCAAACCCGCGAACATATGGAACGACTGATTGGCCGCCGTATGCGCCTCGAATACGGCTGAAGCCAGAAGCGTGGGAAGGCCCTGCCCACCGAAATCGGTCGCCATGGATACGCCAATCCAGCCCGCCTCCGAGTATTCCTTCCATAGCTGCGAGAAGACGGCGGGCGTGCGAACACGGCCTCCGATCGCCTCACAGCCCTCCCGATCGCCGATTGTGTGGGTCGGCGCAATGCGGTCCACGGCGAACTTTACCCCCTCCGTCAGGACCGCTTCGCAGGTCTCCATGTCGTAGTCAGCAAATTGCTTCAACGCCAGAATGTCCTTCAGCGGATGCTGGTCACGGAGGATGAATTGCCAGTCTCGCTTGTCGAATTTCAGGTGACTCATGAACAAACCTCAGAGGGAATGCCGCATGGCGGCGTGAATGAATCGTCATTCACGCGGGGTGAATAACCATTCAACAGTGCCCTTTGCAAGGGCTCCCACCGCAATTCAGGGACTTTTTCGCCGCGCCGCGTCACGATGCAAACAACGGCGGGTTGCGCGGCGGCGCGCCAACACCGGAATTGTTCTCAGATGCCCCCCTCGAGGCCCCTCCGTGCCGTTCTGAGCACGTCAGGGAAGAGTGGCTGGCCAGACGGGCAGCTCTGCGTTCCCATCAAGCAGAGCGATGACGCGCAGCTGACCAGACTCGTCCAGCTCGTCCAGCTGCCGCACAAGACTCAGCGCCGCTGATCGGTTTCGATCCAGCAGCAGTCCGGCGAGAATCGATCGGGGCGCCTGCGCGGCGAGTTGCCCATGGGTCCAGACCAGATCCGACACCAGTAACAGGCGCTGGCCATCGGCGAGAGTCACCAGCATCATCGTCTCTTCCCAGCCGGTGGTGCGGACGCCCAGCGCGAGCACGCTCCGGTCACCAAACACATCCCACACCTTCTGTTGAAGCACTCCGGGGCCCGTCGCGCGCATGGGCATCTGCCGCAAGCCCGGTAGGGACGCCCAGACACCCGCCTCAATGCCATACTTGAATGGCGTAGGGCCACTGACGGCCAGTCCATACTCGCGTCCCGATACCCACAACGGGCGGATCATGGACTCGCGAGCGACTTGCGACAAGTACCATCGCGTGTTCGGGATCACCCAACCCGCTGCGGCCGATGGCAGGTCGCTCAACTGCTGTGACACCTGAACCGGGCCGAAGGGATTCCACAGACCGGACCCCACAGCCGGGCTGGCACCAGTCGGGGCACCACCGAAAATCAGAGTCCCCTCGGGGTGTTGTATGACGGCGATACGAAAGGCGATCGCCACATCCGAAAGGCCGATCCCCTGCGCGACATGAACGCCGGGCACATCGGCGGTCGCGAGGGTCAAGAACCCGACCGTGACTTCAGAGCCCCTCGCTGCGGACGGAAGCGGCGGTAGCTCCTCGGGCGCATGCTCGGCCGGTGAGCTGAGCTCGGCTGCCAGCAAAAAGAGACGCATCGCAACAAGCCCGAGCAGAACCCCACTTGCAAAGCGAACAACAAGCCATCCAGGGCTGGCAAAGGTAGTGCGCGCAGTCACGGGTTTGCGGGGGCTTGGGGAGACGAGGGGAACCTGCTAGATGTCACCGTACGTTCCCAACCAACAGGCGACCCATGAGGCAGCTGCGCGCATACGAGATTCGTGACCGCTTGTCAGCGAAGTCGTGGAGCATTCGTCGGGGTGTTTTCTGTCGGTGGGGCCTGCTCGTGGCCACGCTCGGTGTCACACATTCCGCCTGTTTTGACATGGAGATCCCAGACGCCGACAATGGGGACATCGTGTTGCCCGGCCCCGATACCCCGTTGACAGATGTGGGAGTGCCCGACGCCGCGGAGTCGGACGCCGCGCAGGATGTGACGCCATCGGATATTGCTCTGCAGGATGGTGCTGAGACCGATGCGCCTTCTCGCGATGCGAGCCGTCCGGCTCCAGATCTGGTCCTCGTGCAGGAGCAGATCTTTCAGGTTTCGTGCACGCCCTGCCATACGGACCGGGTGAGCGGGGCGCTGTCATTGCGTGCGTCTGATCAGTTGTTGGATAACTTGCTCCGTGATTCCGTGCAGTTACCTGATATGCCGCGGGTCACCCCCGGTGATTTGTCTCAGTCGTACCTCTGGTTGAAGGTCACAGGTGCTCACCTCGAAGTGGGTGGACTGGGCGAGCTGATGCCTCTTGGCGCAACCCTCACGCGCGAGCAGCTCGATTTGCTGCGGCGCTGGATAGAGGAGGGCGCCGCGGGTGAGACACCCGGTGCGCCCTGATGTAACGGGATTGTCAGGGCGACGTTTGTTCGACCCCTGTGCTCACGAGAGACGAGCTGCGTGAACCCCAGGTCAGGTCACATCGAACCACCCGATCAACTCGGTATGGGTGGTGGCGGGGAGCATGTCCCATGCCTCCACTCCCGACAGTCGCAGATCGGGACGTTGCGCGAGTAACCATGCGGCGTCCTGTTCAAAGGACGCCGGGTTGCAGCTCATGTACACGATTCTCGCGGCAGGCGAAGCGGCAAGCCAGGTGCGCACCGCCACATCCAGTCCGCGTCGTGGAGGGTTCACGATGACCGCGTCGGGTGTTGGCCAGCTTTCTGGAGCGGCGAAGTGACGAAGGTCCATTGTCAGCCAGGCGGCCTGTTGATTCGCGCGGGTGGAGGCGGCCCGAACGGCCTCCGGGACGACGTCGCAGCCATACACGCTGGCTCCCCGGTCCGCTGCAACCCCACCAAGGATACCCACGCCCGCATAGAGGTCCCAGATGATTGGGCCGACCTGTGCCGCCAGCTCGCCTACTCGCTGTGACATGGCCTCTGCGACATCCAGGTTCAGCTGAAAGAATGAAGCCGGGCCGATTCTCCACTCCCGATTGGTCAGTCGCATCACGATGTCGGTCGGACCTCCCAGATGCCGAGCCTCTGCGACACGCATCACATTTCCGGGCGAGTCGTTGACGGAGAACCAGAGAGAGGCTGCGGGAAAGCACGCTTTCAATGCGT
>JAGWVZ010000176.1 GCA_018970625.1 Myxococcales bacterium
CCCGCCACAATCGGAGAGCGGCCGGCGGTTGACGACGAGCTACGCCTGTCGTGGTGCGTCGAGCCGGAGGGGTCGGGTGGCCTGCAGCTCCCGTTGATGGCGCCGCAAAGACGAGCGGTGACGGACGACCCTCCGCGGTAGGCCCCCGGACCTAAATTGGGCTAATTTCATGGGGTTGGGCCTTGAGTTGTGACGCTTTCGTTACAAGAACCGGTCCGTTGTGAACACGTTCCTCTGCCCGGTGTAGATATGCTTCAGCGGCTTCTGAGCACACCCGTTCCGAGCGGGCTGGTCCTGACATTCAGCGCGCTGATTCTGTGTGCGTGCGGAGGTGACGACAGCGGTGGTGAATCTGCGGCAGGTGACGACGCTGGTGGCGGTCGCCCTCCGAGGGACGCGGGTGAGGGCACCGGCAACGACCCGGTCGAGCGCGATGACGCGGGTACAGAGGATGACGACACGTCCGACGGTTCAGGCGATGCGGACTCCGTCGCGGATGGTGAATCCTCGGACGCTGCAGACGGCGCTGGTGAAGATGCGACGGTCCCGGATACTTCGGGGAGCGACGTCGTGGTGACGCCGGGCGACGATTGTGAGGAGAGCGAGAAGAACCCGTCCAATCTCGGGTGTGAATACTGGGCGGTTGACCTTCCGCAGGACCGTGGAAATTCGGTGGGCGGCGATGGCCGTGGCGGAGCCGAGGCGCAGACGTGGGCGGTGGTGGTATCGAACCCCGGTAACGCGGACTCTCAGGTGTCGATCTACGCGGCTTCTGATCTGGCCACGCCGATACAGACGGTGACCGTGCCGCCCGACGGGCTGCAGATTATCGAGATGCCGCGGTCGGATATTTATGCGACGTCCATTACCGATAATTCCTTTCGGATTGTGTCGAATCGGCCGATTGCGGCCCACCAGTTTAATCCGCTAAACAATGTGGCGGTGCAGTCCAATGATGCGTCGTTGCTGTTTCCGGTGAACGCGCTGACGGGCAGCTATCGTCTGCTGTCGTATCGGACGCGTGTGACGTGGTATGCGGCGGCAACAATTGTCGCAGTGGCCGAAGGAACGACAACCGTGACGGTGGTGTCGCCCGACGAAATCTACAGTCCCGAGGGTGGCGAGACGTCGGAAGAGGGTGTCATCGACGGTTGGGATGACCGTGAACCGCGCACGTTCACGCTTCAGCAAGGCCAGGTGCTGAATCTTTCAACCCGCTTTTCTACCGATATTACCGGTATGTCGATCGAGGCCGATCAGGCGGTGGCCGTGTTTTCATCGGCTGCCGGCATTTATATTCCCACCGGCACGGGGACATCCGATCATATCGAGCACCAGATGCTTCCGTTGCAGGCGTGGCGTGAGCGCTATGTGGGCGTGCCGTTTGCTCCCCGCGGTACGGTACCGGATTATTTCCGAATTATTGCGGCCGAAGATGGCACCGAGATTACCAATACGGTGCCGGTGAGCGGGCGAGGCTGGACCTCGGGCCGCATCACGCTGGATGCAGGCGAATGGACTGAGTTTTCGGCGACACAGGCCTTCGAGGTATCTGCGACGGCGCCTGTTCAGGTGGCCCATTATATGGCGGGTTCGCAGGCCGAGGGCGTGCCGCAGACGTGTCGGAGCGCCGCGGGTCAGCTTGGTCTGGGTGACCCTGCGCTGACCATTCTGGTGCCCAACGAACAGTGGCGTACGTCATATACGGTCTTGATTCCGAATGGATATACCGAGGACTACATTTCGTTGTACGGCGAGCTGGGGAGCACCGTGAGTGTGTTTGGAAATGACGGCATACGCGAGTCTGCGGTGTTGTCAGAGCCGATTGCCGGTACGGGGTATGGGTATGCTCGTTATGCCGTTCCCCGCGCGCCAGGGGGAGGAACCACCCGCACCAATGTGTTTACGCTGACGTCGGGAACACCGTTTGGGGCCGAGGTCTCGGGTTGGTCGTGCGCAGTTTCGTATGCGTACCCGGGCGGTTTGAATCTGGAAAATCGGGAATAGTGCATTTCAGGACGTGAATGGTGGTCCTGTTTCAAGAAGGAGCTGTAGAGATGTTGAATTGCAATAGCCGCCTTTGGTCTGCGGTGCTGATGTGTTTCTTTGTGGTGGCGTGCGGTGACGCAGGGGAAAGCGCCAGCGATGAAGTAGACTCCGGCAATGGAGGCCGGCCCGATACCGGCGGTGTGGAGGAGACCGACGACACGGGCGCTTCTGCGGATGGTACAGAGACACCTTCCGAAGATGTCATCGACTCGACGGATACCGGCGTGACCGATACGGCGTCCGAGAGCCCCGATTCGGTCGCGACAGAAGATACCGCATCCGGTTCGCCGGGCGACCGGGCGCTGGAGCCGTGTGGTGGAAGCAACGGAGAGTGTGCCGCCGGCCTGGATTGTCTGAACACGGGCAGCGACGGCGAGGGGTTCTGCGTATTGCCCTGTGACGGCGCTGCCTGTGACGACGTGCGCGGTGAGCCGGCGATTTGCGCGTTGGGCGTGCAGGGCGAGCCCGAACCGCGCTACTGTGTGCCGCTCTGCGATTCGGATGCCGATTGTCCTGCCGGGATCTCCTGCAAACCCGTGAACGAGACGCTGTCTGTATGCGCACCGTGAATTTCAAAAGCCTCGCTGTACTTTCGTGCCTGATTTTCGGCCTTCAGGCGTGTTCGGAGGAGACCGGTGACCAAGCGCCCGAGTCGGAACAGACCGAAACGGAGGGTGGCGCAGGCGGTCGTCCTTCTCGGCCGGACGCCGAGGCCGGGGATGGCGACGGTGACGACGCCCCCGAACCCGTTCTGGATGCGGGAACGTCCGCTGATGCATCGGCCGCGCCCGACGCCGGGCAGGCTCAGGACGTCATCGCATCGTCCGATGCGGGTCGTGACGCTGCGGAGTCAACACCCGATGTGCGTGAATCGGCGCCCGATGCTCAGGTGCCAGACGCTGGTAACAGCACCGGCGGGCAAGACTGCACATCGTCAGACGCCAACCGCTACGCGTGCTGTGTCCTGGAGCAGGTGAATCTGTTCCGTGAAAGCAACGGATTGCCAGCCTATCAGTGGAACTCCGGGGTATCCGAGACCGCGTTTTATTATGCGGATTTCATGGCTCAGAACCGTGTGTTTGCGCACTCGGCTGACGGCATGAACTTTGGCGAGCGGCTGGACGAGTTCAACGTGCCGTGGGCCAGCGCCGGCGAGAATCTGCAACGAAATGACCTGAGCCTCTGGAATGCAGCCTGCAACGAGACGGTGAACGGTCGAGGCGGTTGGGTCAACTCGCGCAATGGACACCGTGAAGCGATGCTCGGTCAGGACGCATCGGGGACCGACAAGCAGTGGACGCATGCCGCGGCAGGGGTCGCGCGCAGCGGAAATGACTGGTACGTTGCGATGTACTTCGTACGGTTCTGAGAGGGCCTCATGTGGCGCTCTGTATTTCTTTCCCGAAGGTCAGTCATGAATCTCCGTCCTCACCCGGGTTTGTGTGCCCTGTTTGCGATGTTGGTGTTAGCGGCCGCCTGCGGTGGTGAGACCAGCACGGGCGACGTGCCTGATGGCAGCTCGGGTGGTCGCCCGGCGCCCAGCGACACGGACGCATCGCGGCCTGTCGAGGACGCCGAAGGCGACGAGGAGGACAGTGGTGGTACCCGCGACATTGGCTCGAACGACACCGGTGGCGGTCGCGACGTGGTGAGTCCGCCACGAGACACCGGTGGCGGTGGGACGGATGCCGCAGCCGACACATCGACGCCGCCCGTCGATGGGGGCTTTGGTGAGGTTCGCGAAGATGTGCGTCAGGCGATCGCCGATGCGGTAGAGGCATCCTCGGCGCACACCGACACTTTTTGTGCCTGCTATCAATCGAGTGACCCATACAACGGCAGTGAATCAGCCTGCCGGGCCGAGCTGAATGGCATCTCGATATTGCCGCTGCCGTGTGACACGACGATCGCCCTGCAATATCCCGACGACGCGCTGGCGTTTTATCAGTGTCGCAAACAGGTGGCTGACGAGCTGAACACCTGTTTTCAACCGTGCACGACGCGGCAGGCCGCTGTGCTCAGCTGCGTGCTGCCGGCTGCGACGTCGGCAGTCGCGTGCGGCAATGGCCGCAGCCCGGAGTTTATTGCCGCCTATGAGGCGTGTCACCCCTGACGGGTTCGGTGGGTTACGGGAAGGGCGTGGGTCCGGGGAGCTCGCCGCAGCCGCGAAAGGTGATCTCGCAGGTGGCGACCTCGGTGCATGCCCAACATCCGTCGATGACCGTAAGCTGCTCGGCGTCGGTGCAATCCGGTGCGGGGCAGCGGCAGACCAGCACCGACCCGGTCTCGCAGCCGTGGGGTACACATGCCGCGACACAGTCACGGCAACCCGGGCAGCTGGAGGTGCCACAGGGGTTGCACCAGGTATCGAAGCCACAGTCGGCGTTTGAGCTGCACGTAGGTGCACCCCATGGGGCGCAGGTTGCCGGATTTACGCAGGCGTAACAGCTACCCTGAACGGCGAGCAGCTCGGAGCTGTCGCATACCGGAGGGATACGGTCACACAGGGGTTCACTGCCGTCGTCGCAGCTGGCATCGCGCCCGGGCAGGCAGCAGATGGCGCCGGTGCCGCTATACCGGCACTCGTAATCGCTGGAAATCCAGGCATCGGCTCCGCAGCCAATGCGGGCGTTCCCACAGAAACCGCCGTTGTTGATACACGCGATCTCGGGCGGGACGCACGCGATGGGATCCACGCAGCGCCAGCATCCGTCCTGTAGCGTGACCTGCTGGCCTTCCGGGCAGACGGGGGGCAGGGCGCGGCAGGTCAGCGGTTGTCCGTCCCAGCACTGGGCGGCCGCGCAGCGCGGGAACGGGTCTTCTTCGCACACGAGCACGTCCTCGACACAGGCGCAGTGGTCAATCAGCTCGCCGTCTGGACAGCGCCAGGGCTCGATGGGGACGCCGGCGCACGTCGCAGCACCGCCGGAGTCGTCGAGCGTATCGGGTATGACCGCGGTGTCGTCGCCGGTAACATCGTCACTGGACACGGTGTCGTCCGTGACGTCGGGTGGCGATGTGATGTCTGTGTCTTCGTCGGCGCCTGCATCATCCGTATCAGCGGCAACGACGTCATCGGGGTTGCTGGCGTCCTGTTCGTCGACGTCTTCAGGCGCGGCTGTCGAGCCGTCGGCCATGTCATCGTCGACGCTGTCGTCTTCCTGCCATTCTGGGAGTTCACCGGTTGCCGCGCTGTCGCCGAGCGCATCATCGGTGTTGCCGGATGCGGTAGCTGGTGCTTCGGAGGAGCCGCAGGCCACGAGCATGCAAAGAAGGAAAGAAACGATGACGTGGGATTGCATGCGGATTCGCCGTGGCAGGTGCTGTATCAGGGCAGCGTGAATACCGACGGCGTGCAGCCTTCGGTGGAGTCGCGGTTATCGATGTTTAGCCAGGGGTTGAAGCAGTAGTCGACGCTGACCGAGCCGGGCAGGTCAAACTGCTGGTCTGCATAGAACGCCGGATCGACGAACCAGACGCCGTAGTCGGGTGGGAAGGCGGTGCTGCGCCCAAAGGCGAAGGGAAGGTCGCCGAAGGAGTCGCCGTCATTATCGGATTGCAGGGCCGAGGGGAACGTGAGTCCGTCGCCGGGGCGTGCTATTCCGGGAGCGGATTCGGGGGCGCCATAGACGATCCGGCCTCCAAAGAGGCTGTCGGCGCCCGAGGTGCGGCTTCGGAACACCCAGAGCGCATCGACGAAGCTGGTGAGGCTGTAGGTGAGGGCGTCGTTGGGGGCATCACCGATGCGTTGTGCAGTGGGTCCGACCCGGTAAACGAGTCCAGTCGCCGCAGGATCGAAAGGTGCTGTGGCGCCGGTTGCAGGGTCACAGCGGTCGAGCCCGTCATTGGGAATGCAGAGCGCGTGGTTGCCTGCATCCACGAATACGGCGACGCGGCGTCCGCCCTCGACGCGGTCTGCGGGGAGTCGGCCGCTGAGGTTGGCGTTGCCGACCGGTGTAACGCCGCCGGTGTAAAAGTTGTTGGCCATCGCCCATCGGCCCAGCGTTTCGCGGTAGAAGGTCGAGAAGGCCTGAAGTCGTCCGAAGGGGTCGCCATCGACCTTCTCCACAATGACCTGAATGCCGTTGAGATCGTGCTCGGCGACGTCGACGTCGTTGAGCTGACGACCGGGATAATAGAGCAGGTAGGTGATGAAGAAGTGAGACGTGGTCTCGACGACTGCCCAGTACGTGGTGGCTCGATTGGCGACCCGGGTCGACTCGAGGTTATTGGTGATGATCGCGTCACCATCGAAGTAGATGTCGGTAAAGGTATCGTACTTGGCCTGCTCCACTTCCTGATAAATGACCGGCGCGTAGGCCTCGGCCAGCGCACGATGGTATTCCGTGCCGACGGCGCCTGCCGTGTAGAAGCGAACACGGGTTCCGTTGGGTACCTGCAGGCCAGACTGGCTGCGAATAAACGGCGTGAGCGCGAAGTCGTAGGGCGTGGACGGCTGAAGAGGCAGCACGTTCTGGCACTCCGGGGTCGGCGTGGGGCCTTCGCAGGGGGTCACGGTAAGAACAAAGGTCTCGGGGTCGTAGGTGACGAAGGGATATGGCCCTTCCGCCTCCCACGGATTCAGGTCGAGGTTCGAGGGGATCAGCGTCAGCTCGGCCATCGGCTGATTGAACTGAACGGTGACGGTGGCGTTGAGTGGGACATCGAGGACGCCGTCGCCGGGTGAGATGGTGAAGTCAAGCGGGCCGAAGTCGACATCAGGTCCGATATCCGTGAACTCCGTGTCGGTTGCTGTCGTGTCGGTCGCGTCTTCGATTACGTCCGCCGTGTCATCGGCAGCGGTGTCGGTCGAGCCGTCTTCTTCTGGCAGGACGTCAGAGACGTCGCCGGCGTCGGGGGACACTTCGGGGGTGACGCAGATGTTGGCGACGCACTCGAGCCCATCCTGACAGTCTTCGGCGCTACGGCAATCGACAGCACCACATGTGCCCTGCACGCATGCCTGAGTGGCTTCGCAGTCAACGTCTGTGATGCATCGTGTTGCGTCGCTGTCCTGACTGCATGCCGAAACGCCTGTCCAGAACGGGACAAGAGCGCTCAGCAGCAGGAGGGAGAGGCGGCGAGAGACAGAAGTATTCATGTGGGCGACCCAACGATTTGCTCTCCCGACAGTTGTCGGGAGCAGGGAGGAAAACTGCGCCCGCACACTATCGAATGCGAACGGTTAGTGCAATCTGCCCCTCGGCTGAGCTAAGGGGACGAGGTGGCCAGAGACAGTCGGTCGCGAGCGGCGACCTGCCCCGTTTTGTGGAATCGCA
>JAGWVZ010000177.1 GCA_018970625.1 Myxococcales bacterium
CCCGCATTCACTACAAGCGGTTCGGTCAGGGCGTGAAGACGCTGGTCTTCTGTAACGGGCTGGGAGGCACCTACCGCACGTTCGCCGACGTCTTTGTGCCTTTGCTGGACGAGTTCACCGTGCTGGTCGCCGATTATCGAGGGTTATTCGAGAGCGGGCGACCTGCTGACATGGCGTCGTTGACCGTGCCGCAGCATGCGCACGACCTGCGTGAGGTGCTGGACCATGCCGGCGTCGAAGACGTGATCCTGTTTGGGTGGAGCATGGGCGTGCAGGTCTGCCTGGAGTCCTGGCGGCTGTTTGCGGACCGTATTCGCGCCATGGTGTTCGCGTCGGGTGTCGATGGCAGGCTGCTCAATTCGGCGCTCTCGTTTCCGGGGTCGCGTCGCTTGATTCCGACCGCCGTGCGCTGGATGAGGGATCATGGAGGGCCCGTTTCGGCTGCGCTCGCCCGCACCGTGCAGGCCGGACCCGTGATTCAGGCCGCCCGGACGCTGGGTCTGATCGGGCGCAACGCCGACACCACGATGGAGCACGCGGCGTTACTCTTCAGCACCGAGCCCGACATTTACTGGCGCATTGTGGAGTGCCTGCAGGAGCACGACGCGACGGAGGTACTGCCGGGTATCGACGTGCCGGTGCTCATTTTGCACGGAGACGCCGATGTGCTGACGCCGGTTAGCCACGGCCGCATGTTTCGCACGCGCATCCCCCGGTCCGAAATCTGGGTGTTTCATGGGTGCACGCACGCCGTCATTCTGGAGTACCCCGAGCGGGTGCGCGAGCATACACTGGAGTTCCTGCGGCGTCGGTTGCTGACGTCACCCTAGCGGCTGCGGTATTCCAGGTCGCCGGCACGTACCGCATCGTCCAGCACGCCCCCTGACAGGAACGGCTCATAGCGGGTGTCGTTGGCCAGATAGAAGCGCATGAACGAGACGAGCAATGCGTTGGACATCGTCCGCATGAACGCTGCATCTGCGCCACCCGGGCAGACATTGCACTGGAAGCCGCTGCACGAGAACAGGAAGTCGTTGTGGCCCGCATCAGCGACCACATAAAGGTACGACGGAGAGCCCGCTGCGTCATAGTAGGCCTGATAATTGTCGGCCGCAGGCGCGCACGCCTGCCCGAACGTGGCCTGAGAGCCTTTGCCGGCTCCGACAATGCCGAGCGGAACGCGAAGGTCTGCCATTCGCTCCGGGGTGAGCGAGGGATAGTCGGTCGGGTTGCTTCCGAACGGCGGCCCCGAGTCCACCGGGTCCAGCACAAACACGGCGTCCACCCGATCATCGTTGATGGCACCAAAGATGGCACCTTTTCCGCCGCGAGAGTGCCCGGACATGCCGATGCGGCTGACATCCAGCACCCCCGCCAGCTCACCCCCGGCAGCGTTCTCGGCGATCATCCAGCTCACCATGGCTTCGACGTCGCCTGCAAGTTGCGTGTGCGTACGTGCACTGAACAGCCCATCGCCCCAGGTCGGCAAAAGCACAATCACACCATGCGATGCCATTCGCTCGGCGTAATCCGTATATGACGCACCCGTAAGCTGGAACCCGTGTCCAAAGAGCACCGCTGGAAAGCTGGTCGCATCGGGGGTCACCGGCACGTAGAGCGAAGCATCCACCTCGCCCCCGCCACCCAGCGGCACCCGGACGGTGCGGGTGGAATAACGGAACGTGCCGTCCTCATAGGGGTCCACGGGCCCGTCGGGGATCACGGGGACATCTTCTACAGCAGCATCGGGCGTGCTGACGGTGTCATCCGACGCCGTATCCGGCGTGTTGGCGTCTTCTGCAGCAGCATCGGGCGAGCTGTCGGGCACCGTCTCGGTATCCTGCACCGCTACCACGTCCAGCGTCACGACGTCGGACGTCGTCGCGTCGCTGTCGCCGCCCGTATCCGGGGCAGCAGTCGAACCGTCGACCCCATCCGATGCGTCGGGGAGCGTATCCGGGGTGGTTTCCGAGGTTCTCGGTTCGGAGCCACAGGCCGCGATCATGACCGTAAGGAGAGCGGTTCCCAGAAATGCAGCGCGCATGAGACACACCTTTTGAACTTGTTGAGCCGACACTCACCTCCTTAGGCGTGTGCCTGAAAAAAATCCATCGTGAGCAGAGCGTGCCGACGGCTGCCGTAACGCTGTGGCGTTCAGCCCGTACATCGGGTAAAGACCGCCCACGCTGGTTCTCTCTTGCGCACGGTGTTTTTATGCTCGTTCCAGTACGCCTGGTCCTGCTGACCACTACGCTCGCCCTTCTCACCGCCTGTGGCACCAACGAAGCGGCGTCGGTTTCAGACGGCTCCGGCGTGTTGCTGGACGACACAACGGATGTGCAGGGCGGCGGTCTCTCCGATGAGGATGGCATCTCCGGTGGGGAAGGTCTACCGGACGCGGGTCTGACCGACGACGCATCAACCCCGGAACCCGGGCCCGAAGACGCGGCTGTGAGCGACGCGGCATCTGCTGTGGAGGTCCTCTGCGGTGATGGCCTCGACAACGAATTTGACGGCAACGTCGATTGTTCGGACCCTGACTGCCTGAGTGCCCCCGAATGTGCGGGGCTTGCAGACTCCGAGTTCAACTGTGTGGACCGTATCGACAACGATGGTAACGGCGCCGTCGATTGCGCCGATGAGGCCTGCGTGCGCTCGCCGGTCTGCCGCGAGACTCCGGATTCGGACGCCGGAACGGACGGGGCCGACGCGGGTTCGACCCCGACGGAAGACGTCGGCCCGACACCGGAGGCGGACGCCGGTGCACCGCCCGTTCCAGACGCCGGAGGCGGCGGAGGCGGCGGAGGCGGCTTTGAGTTCCAGTGCAGTGACAGCGTCGACAACGACAGCGATGGCGCGGTGGACTGCGCCGACGATAACTGCGAATTCATACCACCGTGCCTGGGTGGTGGCGGTGGTGGTGGTGGCGGTGGTGGCATCCCGTTCGAGTTTCAGTGCAGCGACGGCATCGATAACGACGCCGACGGAGCTGTCGACTGCGATGATGACAACTGCAACTTCATTCCTCCCTGCCTCGGTCGCTGAATCCCAGGGAATCGAATGTCACTGCGACTCGCTGCCAAAACCTTTCGCGACCCCGTTCACAACATCATCGCCTGGAAGGACGCCGGGGACGTCGGTCGTCTGGTGTGTGCGCTGACCGATGCACGCGAAATGCAGCGGCTCAGGCATGTTCGTCAGTTGGGTCTGGCCAGCTTTGTTTACCACGGCGCCGAGCATTCCCGATTTTCGCACTCCGTCGGCGTGGCGCACATCGCTCACCGAATTTGCCTGCGAACGCAGACACGCGATGAAGGCGAACACCTCGCCATCGTGGCTGCCGCCCTTCTGCATGACATTGGTCACGCGCCGTTCAGCCACGTCATGGAGAGGGTCTTCGGATTCGACCATGAGGCCGAGTCGGTCCGCATCATTCTGGATGAAACCACCGAGGTGAACCGGATCCTGACCACGGTGGACCCGTCGCTGCCGCGTCGAGTGACAGGACTGATTACAAAGTCCGATCCGGGATGGGCGCGCACCGTCATCTCCAGTCAGCTCGATGCAGATCGCATGGACTATCTGTTGCGCGACGCGCACATGACGGGAATCGGCGTCGGCCATTATGATCTTGAACGCATTCTGCTGATGGTGAGCAGGGACGATGAGGGTCTGCTGGTCGACCAGCGGGCCTACGAATCCGTCGAGGGGTATCTGATGGCGCGGTATCACATGTACCGGCTGGTGTACTTTCATCGGACGGTTCGCAGCGCTGAGTCGATGCTGGAGCGCATCTTCGCGCGTGCCCGCGTGCTGATGGAGCAGGGCGATGGGTCGGTGATTGCGTCTGGCGGGCTGGGTATGCTGATGCGGGGTGAGCCGGTTCCGGTGTCGGAGTGGACCCGGCTGGGTGAGTTCGGTGCGTGGTCCTTGATTACGGCGTGGTCCGAGCATCGGGACGCGGTGCTCTCGATGCTCGCCCGAGGGTTGCTGGAGCGCCGACTTTTTCGCTCTGTCGACCGGGACCTGTCGTCGAACGGGGCCGAAGAAGAAGATGATGAACAGGTGGCTCGCATTGTCGACAGCCTGTCGCCGGCGGAGCGTTTTCTGTTCGTCGTCGACGAGGCCAGGGATCTTCCGTACCGCCCCTACGCGCCGCGCGACGGACATGCACGTCATTCGGTGCGCATTCTGGGTCGGGATGGGCGGGTGTACCCGATTGAAGAGCGCAGCCCGATGGTCAAGGCCCTCGCAGACGCGGGGTATCGGTTTCGCAGGTGGTGTTATCACCCCGACCTTCGGAGTCGAATTCGCTCGGTCTCGGACGCGTCGCTCTGAATCACGCCGGTCGATCGGCGCGATGCGGCAGCCGTCGGCGTGAGCGCTACCGGGTGCAGCAACCAGACGTGTGAGCAAGTCACTGGTTTGTGAGCCTGTGGGTCGTCGGTACCCGGAGCAGCGCGTAGAAGTGTCGCTCGCATGATTGCGCAGATGGGCAGAAAAATGTTGCACGCCCGGAAAGGATGCGATTCAAACCGTGCGCGCTGTCGCGCGGTCGCTCCGCAGGGTCTCTGGTAGCCCGGGAACCGTCGCGACCGGGTCGGTCCGACCCCTTCTCCCATCTGTGCGTTACGTCCTTGCTCTGAGGATGCCAGAATGACCATGACTGCCGAAGAGTTCCTGAAGCGCCTGGCCGAGGGCGACACCTTTGAAGACGAGAGCCTTTCGGGTATCGACCTGAGTGGTCAGAACCTCAAGGGGGCCAATCTTGCCGGTGTTGACTTTCGGAATGCCGATCTGAGCCATGCCAATCTCACCAATGCCGACCTCAAGGGTGCCGACCTGGCCGGCGCCAATCTTGCTGGGGCCAACCTGACCGAGGCGGACTTGAGCGAGGCGAGCGCCAGCGGCGCGAATCTTGAGGCCGCAGTGCTCGACGCTGCCAATCTGGCGCAGATCGACCTGTCGAACGCCACCCTGAACGGGGCCTCGTTGACCGGTGCTGATCTCACAGAAGCCGAGCTTCAGGGAGCGGACCTCACCGAGGCGATTCTGACCGAAGCCACCTTGAACGGTGCCGATCTCACAGGCGCGAACCTCACCGCCTCAGACCTGACCGACGCCGATATGACGGACGCGGTGCTCGAAGAGGCCATCATGGACGACGTTGTCGGATACGACCCCGATGACGAAGACTACTGATTCGGTGCACCGGCACCGTATTGCCGTGCTCGCCTCGGGGCGCGGCTCCAATCTCGCTGCGCTCCTGCAACGTCGGCATCGTCTGCAGGCTGATTTCGTGCTGGTGCTGGCGAATCGTGACGCGCCTGCGCTGCAGATCGGTATGCAGGCGGGTCTGAACACGACCCTCGTGCGTCCGTTCAAAGGAGAGACTCGCGAAGCCTACGACCGTCGCGTCGCTGAGGCGCTCGACCGCTATGGCGTCACCTTCGTGGTGCTCGCCGGCTATATGCGCATTGTTTCGGACTGGTTTATTGAGCGATATGCAGGTCGCCTCGTGAATATCCATCCCAGCCTGCTGCCTGCGTTTCCCGGGCTTCACCCGCATCGCGAAGCCGTGGAGCGTGGCGTCAAGCTGGCCGGAGCCACGGTGCATTTTGTTACACCTGGGCCGGTCGACGGTGGGCCGATCATCGCTCAGCGAGCGGTAGCCGTGTTCGCCAGCGACAGCGAAGACACGCTGGCGGCGCGCGTGCTTGAGGTGGAGCACGAACTGTTCACCGATGCGCTCGAAGGGTTGTTTTCAGGGCGTCTTACGCTGTCGGGCGACCGCGTCGTCGAGACCTGAATCGTCCGCGCTTACGTGAATCGGCGGCGTGCTGCATCGCGCCAGCTGGCTCCGCATACGCGATGGCGCGGACACGATGCGCCGGCGTCGTCGGCTTCAGACGTTGAAGCTCGTGCCGCAGCCACAGCTGCGCTGCGCGTTGGGGTTGGTGAACTGAAACCCGCCATTGAGGAGATCGCTCGAAAAATCGACCTCCGTCCCGTTGATGTACAGGTACGATTTCGGGTCGCAGAACACCGGCAGGCCGTAACTGTCAAACACGCGGTCGTTCGACGCCGGTTCGTCGATATCGAGCGTGTACGACAGTCCGGAGCAACCACCTGACTTTACGCCCAGTCGGACGCCGTGGTTGCCCTGAAGTCCCTGCTGTTCAATGATCTCGCGCACCCGGATAGCGGCACGTTCAGTAAGGGCGATAGCCATAAGACTCCTGAAGGAGAGAGGTTGCATGCAAGACGCCATAAGCTAGCGCACACCCACGCAGCGTCAAGGTGCGCTTGCGACGTTGGCGCGTCGCGTGCTACGGGCGCCGACGCGCCGGGCCTGTGTTCGGTACGGGTCTGTTCTGTCGCACGTGGTATGCATGTCCGAGGTTCGTCTTGTCTTTCTGGGCACTGGGAGTGGTCGCCCGACCCTTCGCCGGAATGTGTCGGGTCTGTCTCTGCAGTACGGTGGGGAAGGCCTCCTTTTTGATTGCGGTGAAGGCACGCAGATTCAGATGCAGAAAGCGTCCGTTCGTCCGGGCAAGCTGGCCGCGATTCTGATTACCCACTTCCACGGTGATCACATCAACGGACTGCCAGGTTTTCTGGGGACGCTTGGACTTGGTGGGCACGAGGGTGAGCTCACCGTCGTCGCGCCGCGCGGTATTGATCGCTATTTTCAGACATTACGAGAACTGCGCGTGCTCTCTCACGAAGAGCTGGTGACCCTGCGCGAGGCCGATCGCGGGGTCGTGTTTCGTGGACCCGACTACACCGTGTCGGCGTGTCAGCTGCGGCATCGTATTCCGGCTTTTGGTTATCTGTTTCGCGAGGATGATCGCCCTGGTCGTTTCGATGTCGAGACCGCAGTGGCCCTGGGTGTTCGGCCGGGGCCAGATTTCGGCAAACTGCAGCGCGGGCAGTCCCTGACTCTGGCGGATGGCAGTGTGGTCACCCCGTCGCAGGTGTTGGGGCCGACCCGGACCGGACGTTCCGTGGCCTATATCTGTGACACGCGGCCGAGTGATGAGGTCGTACGATTTGTGCAGGGCGTGGACATCCTGATTCATGAGGCAACGTACCTGCACGCGTTGCAGGAGCAGGCGGCCCGTCGCGGTCACTCCACCGTGCTCGAAGCCGCCATGGTCGCTCGGGATGCCGGCGTGCGGCGACTGATTCTGACCCACATTTCGCCCAAGCACGGCAGTAATCGCGAGCTACTCGACGAGGCGCGAACGGTGTTTCCCCACGTCGAGGTAGCAGAAGATTTCAAGGAATTCGTTCTTCCTGTTCCCGAATAAACGGCTGAATC
>JAGWVZ010000178.1 GCA_018970625.1 Myxococcales bacterium
GCCACCGCCGAGGTGACGGCACTGTCGTAAGAGCTCTCGATCTCGACCGGCCGGTTTTGCAGCCCTTCGGGAACTCCCGTCGTGGAATAATACTGATTGCTGACCAGATGCGTGCCGAGTGCAACCAGTAACGCCAACACAGCCACAATCCCTGCGGCGGCTGCCGGAAAGCCCTGCGGTGCAGTTATCTCGGCAGGTTTTGACTTTGGTGCCCCTTCCAGGATGAGCTCATCCATGGTTCGCCCCGCGTAAACACCCGCAGCGACAATGGCGGCATCGCCGGACAGGGACTGCCGCGCAGGCGCGTCGGCCACTCCTCGACCGGCGATCGGGGACGCAGCGAGGGGTGTAACAGGACGAGTCGCGGCCTGCGATGATTGCTGCGAGACTTGAAAAGGCAACTGCGCCGATGCCGCCTGTGCGGCTGGCGAGCCGGCATCCGACGCGCCAAAGAAGCCGTCAGCGAAGGATGCGGTCGCCGGAGCGGCAGAAGTGGGTGGGCCAAAGGGAACTGTCGAAGCAGGAGCACCGCTCCACCCACCCGAGAGGGGAGCGGAGTTCAGTGGCGCACCGAAGAGGCTACTGGCAGGCGTCCCGGATTCCGAACCCGACCGTATCGGAGGTCCTACGATGGCGCTCATCGCCTGCGTCGCAGGAGGTGCGCCGGTCGATGGCGCAAAGCGAATGGGCGGGATCGGGGCGGCGTGGCTGGAATCGGCGGCAGGGACATGACCCGTTGCTCCCTGCAAACCGCCCTGTTGGGAACGGTCGATTCGCGCCGCGGACTGTTCTGGCACAGGAAGGTCTGAGGTTTGACGCGCCGCCATCACCGAACCCACCGGAGCCTGAAACGCACCACCCGCATAATTGACGGCAGCGACGGCGGGTGGAGCGACATAGCCCTGCACCTGTTGAGCCTGACGCATCTGACTGAGTCGGGACGCCGACAGTGCGACGTCTCTCAGCATCACGCGGTCAAGGTGGAGCATTTTTACCGCGCGAGCGCCCGATGCCACCACCGTACCGATGGCATCTTCAGCGGAGAGACCGAATACTGGCGAGCCGTCATTGTACCAGTCCAGCAGAAGTCCGTCTTGCGCGCTCCACACGGCAACAAGACCATCCGCCCCTCCCGTAAGCACAAAACGTCCTTCGTTTACGATAATTGCAGCGTGAATGGGCCCGGAGTGCTGCATATCAGCACCCACCTGTTGTCCGCGTTCCAGATTCCACAGCCGTGCACAACCATCGGCGCCGGCGGTCAACAGGCAACCGGTCGCGGCATCAAACTGAAGGCTCGTTACTGCGCCACGATGCGCCTGAAACTGAAGGTGCCTCCGTCCCTCGGTTACCTCCCAGCAGATGACGCGCCCCCGATCGTCACCCACGGCCAACAGATGATCCTGCCAAATGAACGACATGCACTGCGGAACCGTCGTAATCCGAAGCCGATGCAGCTCGCGCGCCGACTCCGTATCCCACAGCAGCACGGTCCCTGACTGGTCAGCCGAAGCCCCCAGTTCACCGTCCGTGTTCAACACGCAGGCCGTCAGAGTGGCTGTGTGACCTCGAAAGATGTCACGTCGACGCCATTGCACCTGCTGCCCGTCCAACTCCAGAATCCGTACACCGCGGCCGCCAGCGACCACGATCCGGGCCCCGCTGGCGCACACCGATGCGTCCACGATGGGCACCAGATGAGGGGCCCAGTCGCTTCGATCGGCCGAAACACCCGGAGGAATGACCAGCGGTGCTTCGGCGCCGGCCGCCATATCCGCCAGCTGCATCTCCAGGGTAACGCTCTGTAAAGCGCGAAACGGTTCGACCTGCCAGATGTCCACCGTGCTTTGAGAACCACACCAGCCACCCAGTAGATACTTCCCTCGACCAAAGACCTTCAGGGCGGCGTTCGCTCCCTGGTGACCCGACAGGATTCGCTGGGCTGCGATGTACCCTCGCGAAGGCTGAAGACCCACCCTGTTGTCGGAAACGCCAACCATAATCACGCTCTACATCGCCAGTAACCAGCTGACGGTAACCGGTCCGGAAACCCCGGCGCCAGACAAAATAATCGCAATCCAAAGGAACGATCTGGTACCGGCTATCGACCAGACCAGTATCGGACACTCAGGTACGCCACGCTCAGTCCATACGAGAGGGCTATATCGCGAAACGCACCGGTGTTCAAATCCTGCGCGGGTCAGAAACGACGTGCGCCAGCGCCACATGATTCAACGACGCTCGCGCCAACACGACTGCACCTGCTGCAGGTAGCCCGACTCCCAGTCTGCGTGCGACCGATCGCGTTCCTGCCGTGTCCATACCACCTCCTCGGCCGTTGCATCATCGTCCGAGAGCGTTCCATCCCAAGACGCGCCACCCGAACCATCCACCGCCCTGCCCTCTACATGAAGGCGAGCGGTGGCACCGGGACCGTAGGTGGGATGCAGCGCCACGGCGACGCTCGCCCGGTGACGCTCTCCTTCTCGAAGCTCACGCCACTCGGTCGCTGCCATGCGCGCGCCGTCTTCACGCCAGTCCATCACATAGCCAGCCTGCTCCAGAGTCGACACCGCGCACCCGTACAGGACGTCCAGCTCGTACTCCAGATCGATCGGCGCCGGCGGCGCCTGCGGAGCGCCACAGGCTGTGCACAGGAGTGTTCCCCAGACCCCGGCCTGAAACACCCGCAGCGCGCTCCGGTTCATTGTGTTCGTCATCATTCAGCCGCTCACCCTGGTCAGCCGAGCCTGCGGGCAGGCCCGTCAACTCACTCGGATCACCCTAACGTTGCACCTGCGAGGATTGCGGTACACAACCATGGGAGCCCTACCATGCCCATGCCCTGTTCAGTCAAGAGAGCCATCATGACCGTTCACCCTCGATTTACCCGCCGGCGCGCGGGTCGTTTGCACATGGCTCTGCTGGCGATATGTGCGCTCGTTGCCCTTCAGGCGTGCCACCGTTCATTACAGGTGCAGCCCGACGCGGCACCGGCAGGCGTCTCCGAAATGGTCGTCCCGACGCAGGCCGATGACCCGCTGCTGGAAGATGCCGACCGGGCACTTCAGCAGGGCGCATTTGCCGATGCCGAGTTCGCCTACTCCACGGTGCTGCAGTCTGACCCTGACCACCTGCACGCGCGTCTGCATCGCGCGGTCGCTCGCCTTGCCCGCGGAAATCGCGTCGGGGCCGCCGAGGATGCGGAGTGGGCCCTGACCTCGACAGCTGGAACGCCCGCCGCTCGGGAGCTGGCGCTCGAAGTGCTGGGTCGGGCGGGTCGTTGTTCCATCGTGGTCGAACAGGACCACAGGGAAGTTCCGGACACGCTGCTCGCTACCTGCCTCGCACAGACCGGGCAGCTCACCGCCGCCCTGCAAACGGTCGATCGCCAGCCCGTTCCGGACGCCGATGACCTGAATACGCTGGGCATTCTTCTTCAGTCGCAAGGAGATCACACCGGCGCCGAGTCGGCCTGGCGTGACGCCCTCGCGGCCGAGCCCGGCATGTTGGACGCACTCCGCAATCTGGGCATGCTGCTGTTCGCAGCGGGACGCGAGGACGAAGCGATACCGCTGTTGCAACGTTATCTGGTTGACGTGCCTCCCGGTACCTCCGACGCTCCACGTATTCGTGGGATGCTGAACCGAAACGACGATTGACTCGTTTGGGGCTTCGCAGCCTCTTTGTGTCCCCTTCAGCCGAGGAAATCACCATGAATCATCCCCATTCTCGCGTGCGCGGCAGCGCCTTTCACCTGCCATACCGGTCACTCCTTTCGCTGACCACGCTCGCGCTGCTCGGCGCATGCGGCTCGGCGCAGCACACCACGTCGCAGCTGGATGTGCAGCGCGTGGTCGTTTATCAGTCCGGCGTGGGCTACATTGAGCAGTCGGGCGTCGTTACGGGAGATACCCTGACCCTTCAGGTGCGCCCCGACCAGATCAACGACCTGCTCGCGACGCTTGTCGTCATTGACGAGAACGGCGGTGCTCCGTCCGTTTCACTGCCGCTCGACGCCAGTGACACCATGCCGTGGTCTGGCCTGCCAACCCAGAGCGCGGCCGGACTGGGCGGTCTGCTCAACAACTTCCGCGGAGCAGAAGTCACTGTGACCCACGGCGGCGATCGGGTCTCGGGCCGAATCGTCGGCACCGAGCTGCGCGAAAACCAAACCTGGGTGACCGTGCTGACCGCTGGTGACGCGCTGGTGCCGGTGCTCGTAGAGTCGATCGACCGGGTCGACCTGCAAAACGAGAGTCTCGCCATTGCGCTCGAACGCTCGCTGGATCGCAGCCTTTCAGACAGTGACTGGAAACCGGTTGACCTCACCCTCCACTTTCCTTCCGGGGGACGCAGGCAGGTGTCTCTCTCGTACGTGGTCGAGATGCCAGCGTGGAAGCCGGTTTACAGGGCGGTGGTACGCGACGACAATCGCGTCCTGCTCCAGGGCTGGGGCATCGTCGACAACGTCTCGGGCGAAGACTGGCAGGACATCTCCATGAGCCTGACGGCGGGCACCCCGATCTCGTTCCGATACGACCTGTACTCGCCCATCTTTGTCCCCCGACCCGACCTGTCGGGCTACGGAGTGACCTCTACCGCCCAGCTGGCCCCGCCTCCACCCATCCCTTCCCGCCCTCTTCCTGCTGCGATGCCCAGCCCCTCTGCCATGGCAGACTCGACCGCCATGCAGCGCGGTGTATCCGGCTCGGGCTATGGTCGATACGCCGACGATGAAGGCGAAGAGGGCGCAGATGAATACGATGACTACGATGACTACGAGACCATGAACTATGAAGAGCTGGGAGCAGGCTTCACGTCGACGCAAAGCACCGCCCTGCAAGGCCTTTTTCGCTACGATCTGGGCCAGATGGTCACCTTGCCCGACCAGTCAAGCACGCTCGTTCCCCTGCTGAACGAGGTCATCGAAGGAGAAGACGTCCTGGTCTGGCAAAGCGGTTCGGGCAGTGGCGCTCACCCCTACAGGTCGCTTGAACTCAGCAACGACACCGCATTCCCGATTCAGGCCGCCCCCATCTCCATCTACCGCGAAGACACCTTCGTGGGCGAAGGCATTACCCCTGTCATCCCCTCGGGTGCCGAAGCCTATATTGCCTATTCCATCGACAATCGCGTCACCGTATCCATGACCACCGGTTCGTCGAGCGGCGAGGTCAGCCTCACTCGCATTCAGGGCGGATATATCCATACGGAGGCCGCGTGGGTACACGACTCGGTGGTCTCGGTCACCAACGCGCTCGACGACGAGCATCAGCTCATGGTGCAGATTATGCGTCTGGGGGCCTACGAGCTCGTCGATCCGCCAGAGGGTACCGAAACGCAGGAAGGGTTCTACATGATCCCCCTCGCGCTGACACCCGGCGAGCCCGCCACCCTCACGGTGCGGCAGGTGCAGCGTCAACCTGCGCAGCTCGATGTCTTTGACCCTCGCGTGCCCGGCATTCTGGGTGCCTTCCTGACCAACGGTGACGCCGCGCCGGCCACCCGCGACCAGGTCGCCGCGATCAGCGCGCAGCTGGCCACGCTCGCCGAGCTCACCGTCGAGCAGCAGTCGTTTGAAGCCCGGCGGTCGGTCATACAGTCGCGCTCGGCCGAGCTGAGGAACAACCTGAACGCGCTGGGCACGTCGGCCACAAACGCCGAACTGCGAGCAACGCTCGTTGAACGCCTCGCCGAGCAGGATGAGTTGAGCGCCGGGATCGCCGGAGAGCTCGTACGTTTGAACGAGCAGCAGAGCGAGCTGCGAACCGAGATCCGCGCGCTCTTTGAGAATCTCGACCTTACGCTGTAACGACCGGCTGGCCGTGAACGGCGTACCCCTCGTCCACGATCGACGCGACGATGGCCGCCACATCCGGGTCTGCGCCGCCGGTGGAAACCACCACCTGCCCGGTTGTGCGATCCGCACGCGCGGCAGCCACGCCCTGCACCTGCAGCACAGCCTTGACGACAGCCTTCTCGCAATGCCCACACGTCATTCCGGACACCTGTAGTTGTACTTCTGACATCGACTTCACCGTGGTTCGAGCTTCGCACGGCGTGATACCATGCATCCATCTCTGATAGAACGGGTTCGTTTCAGGGCGGCGGTAGAGACGGCCATCCGCGACTGGTTTCAGGTGCAGGGCATTCTGCATGTCGCGGCTCCCACGCTCGTACCGTCTCCGGGCATGGAGCCTCACCTGCGCGCGTTTGCGACCCGCGCGCGCGAATGCGTCGAGCTGGGTCCACGCTGGCTTCACACCTCGCCCGAGTACGCCATCAAGCAGAGCCTGCACGAATTGGACTGTGACGTCTGGTGCATGGCGCGCTGCTATCGGGACGAGCCCCCCTCGCGATGGCACCACGCCGAATTCACCATGATCGAGTGGTACCGACAGCATGTTGGATATGAATCCCTCATGCAGGACTGCGAGAGTCTATTTCGGCATGTTTTAACGCATCTGCAGTGGAAACAAACGGTCATGGTGCCGGGCTTCGCCGACCTCGTGCACATGAGCAATGCCTGGCGGCGCGTCACGGTAGCCGACGCTTTTCGGGCTGCCGCGCAGATGGATGTGTTCGAAACGGACCCGCGCCGCTTCGCTGAAGCTGCGCGTCGCGCCGGCGTCGATGCCGATCTGGAGTGGGACTGGGCGACGACGTTCAGTGTGGTGTACTCGCTGGTCGTCGAGCCGTGGGTCTGCAGTCCGCAGCCGGCGTTTCTTTGCGATTTCCCTGTGTCGGAAGCGGCCCTGTCACGCGTTCGGCCTGACGACATGCGGGTGGCGGAGCGTTTCGAGCTGTATGTGCCGCTTCCGGTCGGTAGCGATGTTCGCGGCAATCTGGAGCTGGCGAACGCCTTCACGGAGCTGGTCGATGTGGCTGAACAGCGGCGACGTTTTGAGTCAGAGATGGCGTGGCGCAGCGCACAGGGGCTCGTGGTGTACCCCATGCCCGAAGCGATGTTGCAGGGGCTGGCGAAAATGAAACCCACGGCCGGCATCGCGCTGGGTCTGGAGCGACTGCTGGTGTGGCTGGCACAGACGTGGCTGGGTTGGGAGACCGGTGTCGCGGACTTCCTGATCAGCGAGCCGCTGGCTCACGCCTGGCGCCATGCCGCCCGTGATGTGTCGTCTGATACGAAAAGCTGACGTGGGCCGTGGGTAGGCACGGCAGCCAGCTTGCAAGAAGTCGATCGGTTCAGCGAGGAACGCTGACGCGCAAGAGCTCGTTACCGACCATGACCTCGTCCCCATCAGTCAGCG
>JAGWVZ010000179.1 GCA_018970625.1 Myxococcales bacterium
GAAGCGCACCCGACCATCGCGGTCGCCTACCCCCAGTCCCATCGTGTGCTCGGTGACATCAAGGTCGGCGAAGTCAAACGCGAGCGATGGATCTGCTTTGCTGCGCCATGGCTGATAGTTGGCCAGTCGGTAGGCAGGATACAGACGCAGGGGGCCGATCGCAGGACGCCACGAGATCTCCACGTGCCAAGCCTGCCGATCGCGGTCGGGGACTTCAATGGTATTGAATCGGGTCTGCACGCGCGCCAACTGCGCCATCAGGTGAACGTCAAGCCAGTTGGCCCGCAGGTCAACGGTCCAGCCCAGGTCGGTCTCACTGAACTGGTCAGGGCGGACGCCCGCGGTGCGCTCGTTGCGAAGTAGGGCACCCGCCACACGCACATACTCAAGCCAGCCCAACTCCAGCCTTGCGTACAATGCGAGCGCCTGGTTGTCGTTCAGCAGTTGATTCTCACCGTTACCGTTTGCAGCCATGAGCGCGTAATTCAGGCGAACAGGCCCGGCCGCGAAAGGCTCGCGCGAATTGAGCATCACGCCGATCTGCCGTCGGGTGCTGAGGGACACTTCCTGCAAGCCTCGCCCCACGGGCACACCTGCCTGCCCGACAGCTGCGCGAGTGAAGAGCAGGTCGCGTCTGGAGCGCAGGTCCTCGGCCGCAAAGGGCGCGAGCATTTGTCCGACCTGGACACCCAGCCAGGGACGATACTCCAGACGAATAAATGCGTCCCGAACCCGGACGTTCAGCTCGCCTTCTGGCGTGTTCACCGGGACACGTGGCTCTGACGTGCCCTCCACGCCGGTGCGAAACCGCAACCAGCCGCCCCGATGGGCCCCATCCACATGCAGTCGCGCATTCTGAAGGACGAAACCGTCGTTGCGCCCAATGAAGTCATATTGTTCGTCGTCCTGAACCTTTTCGAATGCAATCCGGGTGAACCCCGAGATCTGGAAGCCAAACAACGGGGCCGAGCTCTGCTCTGCAGGTATCGGAGCGACAATGGTGTCTGCGCTGGATGCTGGAACAATTTCGGTGTCTGATACCTGTTGTGCCCATGCAGGGTGAGCCATCTTAGCAAACAGTACAAATGGAGCCAGCCTGGACGCGAGCCTGTTCATGACGATACCGTGAGGAAGCGGAGGGCGGGGCGAGGCGGCGGATGTCACGCTCGTGCGGGAATCTACCGCGTAGCAGGGTTGCGCAGAGGAACGACAATCGCATGGCGTGGTGGTCAGCTGTGCAACAGAATGCGCAACTTCTGAAGGCGGGGCGAAACGGTCGTGCACAGTGAACTCCCAAGCCGGTATGCTGATCCGTGTTTGGCACGACCTCTCGTTTGCGTTGGGAGACTCATGGAAACAGAAGTACAGCGAATAGATGACGTAGTGGTGGGCGCAGGTATCCTTGGGCTGTCGACGGCCTGGGCTCTGGTGGAGCGAGGTCGGCGCGTGGTGGTGGTCGAGCGCGCGCCGCGGACCATGGGAGCGACGGTGCGCAACTTCGGCATGCTCTGGCCTGTCGGACAGCCTGCAGGGGAGCGCCGCGAACTGGCGCTTCGCAGCCGGGAGCGCTGGGTGGAAGTGCTCTCGCGGGCTGGCGGGTGGCTAAACCCTTGTGGTTCGTTACATCTGGCGCATGAGGACGACGAGTTGGAGCTGCTGGCTGCCTTTGTCGGTGGGCGCGAGGCGGGCGATGGTGCAACCATGCTGACACGCGAACAGACACTGGCCCTGTCACCCCTGGTGGTAGACCGTGGACTGAAAGGGGCGATGTTCAGCCCGACGGAAGTCTGTGTGGACCCACGGGCCGTTCCGGGTGTGTTAGTGGATTACCTGATCGCGATGGGTGTTCAGTTTCTGTGGAACGAGAGTGTGCTCGGGGTAGAGACAGGTGTTGTCCGCACATCGAGTCGACGCATCCATGCCGCAGACATCTGGGTGTGCTCGGGTGATGAGATCGGCGGCCTCTACGGCGCCTGGCTTCGAGGAACCGGTGCGGTGCGTTGCAAGCTCCAAATGTTGCGCACCCGGTCGGCGATGCCACCGATGGGGCCGATGCTGGCCGCCGGCCTGACCCTGGCGCATTATGAATCGTTCCGTCATACGCCAGGCCACGCCGCGCTGGTGCAACGCCTTCGAACGGACTGGCCGGAGCATTTTCGTTGGGGAATTCACGTGATGGCATCACAACACGGAGACGGCAGCCTTACGCTGGGCGATTCTCATGAATATGGAGATGCTATTGGAGTGTACGACCGCAAAGAGATCGATGAACTCATTCTGGGATATTTACGCCGATTTCTGCCCATTTCAGATGACGTTATCGAACAGCGGTGGGCGGGCTATTATCTAAAACACCCTTCAGAGCCATGGCTGGTCACGCAGCCCGAAGAACGGGTGCATCTGATCACCGGAGTGGGTGGAGCCGGCATGACGCTGTCGTTTGGACTCACCGAGAAGGTGGTGAACGACGCCCTGAGCTAACTGGCGTCTTGCCTGTCGCGATCCGCCGCTTTTCATCGCGCATCGCTGAATTGAATGAACTCCCCGGCGCGCACGTCATGAAGCCGCTCTGTGAACCTGCACACACGTGAAGCCCCTGCACGGAACAGGAGAACGCATGAATCGTGTAATGAAACGCCCATTCCCGACCGTCGCCTTCGCCGGCCTTGCGCTCGCTTGCACGCTGGTGGGTGTCGGTTGTGGTTCCATCGGTGGCGATGATGATGGCGGACTGTCTGCGGTGGAGATTCTGGCCGGCGGTGGCTCGTGGCAGCCTTCAGCGGAAGGCTCGGCGGCTCAGGCGTCGCTCAACGCCGTGGTATCGATGCAGGTGCAGGGCGGTGCGGGAGACAGCTTTACCGGCAGCAACGGGACCCTGATGCTGAATCTGGAGCTGCTGGATGCGCAGGGCCGCCCGATTGGTGGTGATCTGGCGCCCGAGAACTTTACGGTCCGGGTAGAGGACACGCAGATCGTTGCCGCGACCGGCAGCGCGCCGGTGGGTGTAACCGTGATCGATGCCGAGGTCACGGAGGTGTCGGTGAAACCGCCGACGGTTGCCGGGTTGACGGGCGCGCTGCTGTTTGATTCCTCGGGTTCTACCGCAACGACCGACCGCGATCGTCGGCGGGTCGATGCTGCGGTGGCATTTGTAGAAGGCATGCCGGCAGGTACCCAGCTGACGGTGCTGGACTTCGGCGTGTCGCGCGGCGGACTGTTTGGTCCGCGCGTTGTCTCTCAGGGGCTGAGTGATTCGCGCCTGTTGAGTGATTTTTCGTCGGATCCCGCGACCCTTATCGACGCGATTGCGCGCGTGACCAGCTCGGGCGGAACACCCATGTATGGTGCCCTTGGCGACGCGCTCAAGATTCTGGAGTCGGTGCATGAACGGGGCGCTCAGGACCTGTTTCTGATCGTGTTCACCGATGGTGAGGCCGGCGATTATTCGTCGTCACGCGCGAGCTCGGTGATCGATCGGGCCAATGCCATGGAGATGCCCATTCACACGGTCGCGCTCACCGGAGGCGATGCCGAAGACGAGGTCAACCTGGCGAAGTTACAGCGACTTTCGTCCAGCACTCAGGGGCTGTCGTTGACGGCGTTCCAACCCGACGAGCTGGTGCGCCACTTTCAGCAGCTCACCGGTGCGGTGGATTCACGCGTGAGTATTCGCGTGGACCTGAAGTTCTCGGGGAGCGTGCCCACGGGGACGTATCGGGTGACAGGCACTCTGGACGCGTCGGTCTACGGAGGCAGTGCGTCGGCGCCGTTCGACGTGGTGCTCGGCGTACAATAACGCGGGTGATTCGTCGACTCTCTGAGCGTGGGAACGCCCTGAAAAATCATCGAAAATGGCGCTCAGGAGGTTCGCTGCAATAATACGGTTGCGCGTGACCAGCTGGTTTCGTGAACAATCCGGACTCCATCGGGCTGAACCCGGGTGCGCTGGCGCAGTGGCTGCCCCAACCATGAGAGTGGATAGTCGGCGCCGTTGGCGTCGTCGTCGATGGTGCCGATGCCCTCAAAGGGTTCTCGCCCAAATGGCATTTTTTGCACCCCACTGATGACGAACTGTTTGCCATCCGGTGCAACCGTGATGAACTCCCGGCTGGTGGCGATTGTGAGTCCCCATCGGGACATGCGCGTGGTGTGCTCGTAGATTCCCTCGCTGACTCGCTGCAGGGTGGTGGACATGGTCAAGTTTCCATCAAGACGCACCATGGTCCCCATGAGTCTCCCCCGAAATGGCAGTTTGGATAGCGCTGCGGGTTGGGTCACCACCAGTTGATAGTGTCCGGACCATGAACCGATGAGCGCATCGTAATACTGGGCAGCGAGTGTTGTCATGGTACAGTCTCCGCGTGGTTGAAAGGTCGACCTGGCGGGTGGTGCTGCTATGGAGCACAACCCTGTGTGCATACGGACAGGCTATTACAGAGAACGGTCCATCAGGCGAAGTGTGAAATGAAAGAGATTCAGTGGTACGTGGTGATCGATCTGGAGGCGACGACCAGCGACGACGGCTCGCTTCCACGCGATGAGATGGAGACGATCGAGATAGGGTCAGTGCTGGTGAACGCCAAGACACACGAGTTGGAGGGGGAGTTTCAGTGTCTGGTTCGCCCTGTTCGGCATCCTGTGCTCACTCCTTTCTGTTGCTCGCTGACCGGAATTTCGCAGGAAATGGTGGACAGTGGGGAGGGCTTCGCCGACGCGATGCGCCTTTTGTTTCGTTCCATGCCGCTGACCGAGTCCGGGGTGGTGTGGGGTTCGTGGGGCCAGTTTGATGACACACAGCTTCGTCGCGACTGCGCGTTTCACGGCATTCCTTATGAGATGCCCCGGCACATGAACCTGAAAGAGAGGTTTGTTGCTGCGCAGGGAAAACGCAGGCGTATGGGCATGGCAGCGACGCTGGCGCTGTGTGGTTTGTCGCTGGAGGGAGCGCATCATCGTGCGCTCGATGACGCGCGTAATATTGCGCGCCTGCTGCCGTGGTGCATCGGCGAACGGAACCTGGGTTCCGTCACGTGACGGTGACCGCGACAAGCGCGGAATCCGCGAAGGGCGACGATCCATTTTCCGGGGCGAGATGGGGTTGATCATGGGGTGGGTGTAGCGCCCACCAAACAGCGACGGTCCCGTGTTCCCGGCGTTATATCCGACGCCTGAAACGCAGTCATTGATGGGTGTCTGGGAGCGAGAGTTCGCTTTCGTTTCGAGGCGTTGTGCGCCATAATCCTGCAGCTCGCGTTCACTGGCCCAGAGTGTTGTATGTCGTGTTTGCCTGTGTTGTCCCTGCTTGTATGTGTGGCGTTGTGCAGCAGCTGTAGCCATGGGTCGACGTCGGCGCCCGATGTAGATGGCGATGCGGACGCAGTGGCGGTCGATGTGCAGCCCGACGCGTCGTCCGCAGTCGACGGCGGGCCGGGTGAGAACGACGCAAACGAAGATGACGTCACGATGCCGGAGCCGATCGGCGGCGTGGAAGGGGCCGAGGCCGAGGCGATTCGGGAGGCGCTGCTGGACGGCGTCGAGGCGTTGCGCACGGGGGCGTCGCTGTTGTCGGTGTTGATCGTGACGGGCCCTGACGCCGTTGCCGTTGTGGTCGATGACAGCGGTCAGCCGACCGTCGCGGCCGCTGAGGCCGGCGAGGGCCGGGTGGTCGTGGTCGCCCATGAGGGGGTGTTGACCTCGGGTGATCCGGGCTTTGCTCGCCTGGTGCAGAACTCTGGGCGGTGGCTAACGGGTGTCAGGGCGCCAGCGGTAGCGTGGGGGCCCGGCATGCAGGCTGCGGCCGAGCTGATGACCGACGGTGAGTTGGTCGGCGAAGGCGTTGACGCGCTGGCCGCCGCCGACGTGTTCGTAACCACCGCCTATGTGGAGTGGACCGACGACGAGCGCGCGCAACTGGTCGCTTTTGTGCAGGGCGGTGGTGGGCTGCTGCTTGCCGGTCATGCCTGGTGGTGGGCGTATAGCGGCGGTGTGGACGCCGCGCGGAATTTTCCCGGCAACCGGGTCA
This sequence comes from Myxococcales bacterium, assembly GCA_018970625.1. The sequence continues at coordinate 6,023 of JAGWVZ010000179.1, forward strand.
TCGCAGACTGGGGAATCACGATTTCGGCCCGGACGATGGCCGGCGATGTGATGCCTTTGCCCGAGCGAGAGGCGACAGACCTTCATCACGCGGTGCGGGCGATGGAGGCGCTTGCCGCCGATGCGCGTAGCGATGGCTCGGACCTGAGCGCAGAGCAGGAGTCTACCGCGGCGCGTTCGGCTGGCGCGGCCATTGACGAGCTGCCCATGGAAGGGACGTTCTGGGATCAGGCGGTCGCCATTTCGGCAGAGGTGGGCGCGGTTGTGCCGCCCGTTTCGCCTGTGGACGAGCCGTTGCGCGCGCTCTCCCTGCGCGTTCAGATTCGTCAGGCGCTGGATGCCGATCCGCAGGGTATCGAGGCACATCCCGCCGCTGCCGCATTTCCTGGAACCACGAACGTTGCGGGGACCCGGCTCGAGACGTCGGTAGAGACGGGGTATGCGGGCTACGACAATCGCTTTGGTTATTCGGGAGCGGGGAGTGAGCGGTGGCACGGGCTGAGTGCGTGGGCCGCTGCTGGCGAGACGGTGACGGTGCGCGTGCCCGCCGCCCTGCAAAATGCAGGGTTTCAGTTACAAATCGGCGCTCATACCGATGTTTTGTGGGACCTGGAGCGTTGGGAGCGGGTGCCAAGGCTGGTTCAGCGATGGCCTGTTGAGGACGCCGAGCTGGAGATCGGCAGCGGGTTTGGTGGCCCGATCTACTTGCTGGAGCCGGCGGGTTCACGCGAGGACAACCACCTGATCACACTGGAGAACGCGGTTCCGATGGTGCGGTTTGTGCCGGGTGCCATGACCGATGACGAGTGGGCGGCGCTGGACTGGTCGCTGTATGCGCCGTGGGCCGAGCTGGAAGGAGAACAGGTGGTGCTGACGGTGCCGGCTGTTGAGGCGGCGACGGTGAGTTCGCCCGAGGCGCTGATGGCGTTCTGGGACGAGGTGATGCGGGCGAGTACCTGGCTGGCGGGGCTGGAGGAGCCGCGCACGCGCAGCGAGCGGTTTGTGGTGGATCGACAAATCTCGGCAGGGTGGATGCACTCGGGCTACCCGGTGATGGCACATCTGGAGAGTGCGCAGGAGGTGCTGGACCTGACTTCGCTACGCTCGGCAGGCGCCTGGGGGCCGTTTCACGAGTTCGGTCACAACCACCAGAACGTGGACTGGGTATTGCCGGGTACCACCGAGTCGAGCGTGAACCTGTGGTCGGTGTATGTGTCCGAAGAGGTGGCAGGGGT
>JAGWVZ010000180.1 GCA_018970625.1 Myxococcales bacterium
TCCTGCAGCGCCGCACAGTCCGTGTCCAGCCCTTCAATGGTCGTCTCGCAACGCGTGACACAACCAGCCGATGCATCGACGTCGCAAGTGGCCAGATTGTCGCAAGCCGCAACGCAGACGCCCGACCCCGCATCCGGAGCCACCGTGTCCGAGCCGACCGACGTGTCGCCTGAACCACCGCCTGCATCCGCTGGGTTTGTCGTTTCGGTATTCTCCACACTCTCGCGGGCGTCGCCGCACGCAGCAAGTAGCGCGGACAGGCAGCAAAGAGTGGTCAGGGCGCGTGACGTTCGTAGCAGAGCCATAATCGTTGACCGGGAACGCAGAGCAGAGGGCGGAGCGCGTGTGAATGACAGGAAGACAGATGCCACGCAACACCAAACGGTGCCTGCATAGCGTCACATCTTCACCACCAGCTGCCCATGACAGGGCTTTCACACCGATCAACGGACAACGTCCGTCAGGGCCGATTCACAGCAACGGCTGGTGGCGCTGCGTGTGCAGAGGAATCAGTTGCATAATGAGCGTCACGGCCTCTGCGGGCGTCCCAGCCAGGCGGACCACATCATCGGCAACCGGAATGACCGACTCATCCACACGAACCCGTTCATCGAGCCGAGTGCCGGCAACCCGTCGACCCCAGCCTGGCGTATCGAGCGCCACTACCGGGCGGCGAAAATGCCAGGCTGAAGCAAGCTCAACAAGGGTTCCGGCTGACCCACCGACCACGATGATGCCGTCCGAGTTGGCGACCAGCAGATTGCGAGCAAAATCGAGCCCTGTAGCGATCACAATATCCGCATATTCACTGGCTCCGTCTGGATCATGCCCCGGATACAGCCCAATGGTATCGCCCTCACGATACCGGGCCGCGGCTCGCGCGCCTCGCATGGCTGCGGCCATCACACCACGGCGACCCCCGGTGACGACGCGGGCTCCCGCCTCTACGAGCAGCCGTCCAACCTCTTCGGCGAGGCCAATACGCACATCGTCATCGGGCACTTCTGCATTTCCAATAACCGACACCAGAGGCCGGCGTTTCATGTCCACCTGAGAGTCTCCGTTCCTTGCCTGACGTTCATGCCACAGCAGCGTTCAATCGACGAAGGGCTGTGTCCAGATTTCACTTTGCTTCCAGAGCTCAGCGGCGAGCGCCTGGTCGCGCGCTGCACGCGAGGGCTTCTTCTCGGCGCAATTGTCCCAGTAAGTCCCCGATTTGCCCGCCACCCCGGGCGCTGTCGCACAATACAGGGTGGTGTTCGCGCCCTCATCGGGCGAAATCATGAATTTCTTGGCAATCCATGCCAGCGGAGCCGGAATCGAACGCCAGACATCGGTCGCCACGACGCCGGGGTGCAACGACGTCACGGTCGTCGTTGTGTGAGCAATCCGCCGAGCGAGCTCGGACGCATGCAGTACGTTTGCCAGCTTACTCACCGCATATTCATTCAGGCCCGTCGCCGAAGCCGTCGATTTTCGCACCGCCTGAAAATCAATTCCCTGGGTATTATAGTGCGCCCGGCTCGCCACGTTCACAATGCGCGAAGCCGGTGCTGCCAGCACGCGGTCCAGCAAGAGCCGGGTGAACAGAAAGTGACCCACGTGATTGACCCCGAAAGCCAGCTCAAAGCCGTCATCGGTGATGCCACGCTGACCGGCAAGACCCGCATTATTGACCAGAATATCAATGGGAACGCCGAGCGCGAGAATCTCCTTTGCGCTGGCGCGCACGCTCTGCAGCGAGTTCAGATTCAACCCAACAAAATCAACCTGCGCACCCGGGTTCGCCTGTCGAATGCCATCGATGACAGGCTGCGTGCGCTCCAGCGTCCGACACGCCAGCACGACACGCGCGCCCGCACCGGCAAACTTCTCGGCGGCAATACGACCAATGCCCGTGTTGGCACCCGTCACAACGACAGTTTTTCCTTTCAGCGAAGGCAGCGAGACAGAAGACATGGCACTCCATGGACGGATCAAGGACAGGACCCGCAGCATTCTCCCATCCGTCGCAACGGTCAAGCGACCGATGCCTCGAACCTTTGCACGTGAACTCTGGGCAGACCGCTTCATGCGGGAGCTTGAGAAAAACCGGCGGTCAGGTGTACACGCCAGAACAGCCCGTCCTACTGCAAACACTCAGGACCGTTGCACTGCCTGCCGACGCCCCGTCAGCAGCGAGATACGTCTGGCCAGGATAATCACATGAAGTACTGGTTTCACCCGCGTTGCGGGACCTGCAAAAAGGCATCTGCCATTCTGAAAGAGCTTGGAATAACACCCGAAGCGTTTGATTTGACGCTCGCTCCGATTCCAGCGTCCGCCCTGCACGACATGATGCAACGCGCCGGTGTGCCGGAACGAAAGTGGTTCAACACCTCGGGACAGAGCTATCGCGACGGTGGATGGAGTAATCGCCTGACCACGATGACCCGCGACGAGGTGATTGCCGCGCTGGCAGCCGATGGCATGCTGGTGAAACGCCCCGTGCTGGATACGGGAAACATGGTACTTGTGGGCCTGAATGAAGAGGAGTGGCGCGCCGCGCTGGCCGGGCATCCTCATAAATGACTCGCCTCACATTCGGCGGGCCAACGCGCAAGGCAGGGCGGTAGCCCATCGAGCCTGCGCCCTGAACGGCCTGATCAATCAGGACAACGCATTGCAGGGCGGTGCTACGGGACACCCACCTCGACTATTTCAGGTACAGGCGCTGCGGATCGAGCTTCTCTCGCAGCAGCGTAAGCACTTCGGCCGACGGCGAGACGGCGGTGCGGACGTTGTCGGCCACGCGAAGCGGCCAGCCGCAGACAGCCTGCACCTGCTCGGGTGTCACGCCCTCGTACACCTCAGTGAGCATCGCTTCGCCCGTCTCATCGAACTCCAGCACACCATAATCGGTGATGATGCGCGACGGACCCGCACCGGGAAGCTGCATGTCCTTTCGCGTTCGCCCATCGGGGTGGCGATGTCCAGGCGATGTGATGTAGTCGCATTTTTCGACAAACGACCGCTTGCCCATGCGCATGATAATCAGCAGTCGCTTCGCGTGGGTGGCGATTTCACAGGCACCACCACTGCCGGGAAGCCGCACTTTCGGGTCTTCCCAAGAACCCACCACCGTGGTGTTGATGTTTCCCCACCGGTCAATCTGTGCACCGCCCAGAAATCCGACTTCAATGCGACCGCCCTGCAAAAAACACTGAAAAATATCAGCCTGTGAGACGACGCTCAGGGAGTCCGTCACCAATGACGGGTCACCAATCGATACAGGCAAACGGTCAGGGATCGCTCCGACCGCACCCGATTCATAAATCATATACAGGCCGGGAGCATGAGTGGCCCGCGCCAGATTGCACGCCAGATTCGGCAATCCAATGCCGACGAACACCACGTCACCGTTATGCAGCTCCGCCGCAGCCCGATAGGCCATGCGCTCCGAAGCGGTTGGATTTGCTGCCGTTTCAATAGCCATAATCCACCCCCTCACACATACGCGACTTGGCGCGGAGCCGATCCAGAAGCCCTGAACCCATTTTCTGGAGATATTCAGAGCGGTCTTTCACACCATACACAAACTCGTTCAGATAGTCTGCGTAGGTCTCGGGAGTGCGCGAAATGGCGTCCCATTTCACATAAAAGTCGTTATCCCGGTCGTAATAGCCCTGCACATAACTGGGATGACAACCCCAGGGTTCATGAACGACATGCGAGACAATAATGCCCGGCACAATCGTACGATTCGGGTCACGACGAATGACCTCGGTCGGCACAATTTCCTCGGCAACAACGATCACCTTCTTCGATGCGAACGCGATCTCCTTTTGCGAGCCCATGAGGCCCCACACCTGCGCGTTGCCTTCTACGTCGGCGCGCTGACAGTGAATAATGGCCACGTCGGGGTGCAGCGCCGGTACGGTGGCCAACTCGCGCCCTGTATAGGGACAGGTGACACTTCGAATCTGGTCGTTGTAACGCGGAATATCCACGCCCCGATAATTATCGAGGGGCCAGAATGGCAGACCGTTGGCGGCGGCCATAAATCGGCAAACAAGGCCAAAGTGGCTATATTCCTCGAGCGCAATTCGTTGTTCCGAGCCTTGCTCGGAACGACGACGCAGCGCATGCAATGAACCCACACCGGGGTTTCCGGCCCACGAGAACACGAGCGTGCTCACACAGTCGGCCTCAATCAGCTGGTCATACACGAGGTCGGGCGTCAGACGCACAGCCGTCAGGTTACGACGACGCTGCCGAATGATCTCGTGCGCCGCCGCGAAACAGATCAGGTGCGTAAATCCGTCGATGGCGATCGTGTCGCCATCGCGAACCGCGTCTGCGATGGCTTCCTGCATGGAACGCAACTTGCTGACGCCAGCAGCCGGAGCAGACACGTGGATCATGTCGCCTCCGCAGCGGCCAGCTCGGTAAGGCATTCGTCGAGCAGGCGAATGGTGATGTCGATCTCATGCTCGGTGACCACGAGGGGTGGCGCAAATCGAATGGTCGATTTGCCGCAGCTGAGCAGTAGCAGGCCCTTTCGGAACGCCAGCTGCTCCAGGTCACCGACCAGCTTCTGCGCCGGCGCGTGTGTCGTGGGGTCAAGAAACTCAGCGCCGATCATGAGACCTTCGCCGCGCACGTCCCAGAGCACCGGATGCTTCTTCTGCAGCTCCACCAGCTGGGCCTGCAGGTAAGCACCCACACGCTTTACCTGCGGCATCAGCTCCTCGACCACGTCGAGCGTCGCCAGGGCGGCGGCACAACAGACCGGGTTGCCGCCATACGTGCTGCCGTGAGTGCCTCGGCCCCAGGTCATTACCGACGTACGCGCAATAATGGCACCGATCGGCATGCCCGAGGCAATACCCTTGGCCGAGCAGATGACGTCAGGCATGACGCCCATGGTCTCGGCGGCGAAGATGTCGCCGGTGCGTCCAATGCCGGACTGCACTTCGTCAAACACGAGCACAATGCCGTACTTGTCGCAGAGGTCACGCAGGTCCTGCAGGAACTTGCGCGGCGGTACCACGTAGCCACCCTCGCCGAGAATCGGCTCCACAAAGATGGCGGCGACTTCGCGCGGGTCGACGTGGCTCAGGAACCAGTCGTTCGCAAGCACCGACGCGCAAGCGCACTGTGTGGCGCAGAACGACGCCTGCTTGCCATGTGGGCACTTCTTCGGATGGGGATACGGGATGTGCATGACACCCGGCATCAGCGGCCCAAAGAATGCGCGTTGCGTGACCTTCGACGAATTCAACGAAATGGCGCCCATGGTGCGACCATGGAAGGCACCTTTGAACGCAATAATCGTCTGTCGGCGGGTGTGCATGCGCGCGAGCTTGATGGCGCCCTCGACCGCTTCGGTACCGGAATTGCTCAGGAAAACCTTCTTTGGACCCATCTCTGGCAAATAATTGGCCAGACGAGCGCAGAGATCCGAGAAAGACTGATAATAAAAGTCAGTTCCGCAGATATGCAGGAATTTCGCTGCCGCTTCCTGAATCGCCTTCACGACATGCGGATGCGCATGGCCGGTGGACGTCACCGCGATACCGGCCATCATGTCCAGGTAGCGGTTGCCATCCACATCGTACACCCAGGGGCCCTCGCCGTGGTCGATGACCAGCGGGTACTCCTTGATGTACGAAGGCGACGTGTATTTGTGGTCCAGATCAATAATGGCCTGCGCACGGGGGCCGGGCGGAGCGACCACGATCTGGGGAAAGAGCTTCTGGTTGGGGCTATTCATGGTCAAAACTCACTGGACTTGTGTACGGGACTGCTCCCGCATGAATTGAGAAACATAATACGGGCCGCAGCCGCCCTTGCCGGAAGAACCGCTGCCCTTCCACCCGCAAAAGGCCTGCACGCCGGGCCACGCACCGGTAGTGGCCCCGGCGGCGCGGTTCACATACACACAACCGGCTTCGACGTTGTCGAGGTAGTACGCGATGCCTTCATCGGAGGCACCGTAATAACCACCCGTCAGGCCATACTGGCTGTTATTGGCGCGTTGCAGCGCCTCCTGCAGCGTATCAAACGTGAACACCGCCACAAACGGCAGAAACAGCTCCCGCTGTTCCAGGTCGTGACCCGCAGACACTTCCACAATCGTCGGCGAAACAAAGTGCCCGTGAGCGAATTCATCACCGACCGGACGCATGCCGCCAGCCAGAATCCTGCCATCACGGGCGGCAGCCGCGCAGGCAGCCTCGAATCGAGCGACCGCAGCCGCGTTGATCACGGGCCCCATGTAGATGTCGTGGCGCGTAGGGTCGCCCACCCGCACAGCCTCGGCCTTTGCCACCAGCTTCGCCACAAACGCGTCGCGCAACGAGTGATGAACATAGATACGCGAGAGCGCCGAGCACTTCTGGCCGGAAAGTCCGAAAGCCGACTTCCAGCAGCCTTCGACGGCGTGCTCCAGATTCGCATCGGCGTCGATAATGCAGGCGTTTTTTCCACCCATTTCCAGCAACGCCGGACGAATGCGACCCTCGGTCATGACACGGAAAATGCGATTACCGACCGCCGTGCTTCCCGTGAACGCCGTACCATCGATACCCGGATGGTGAATCAGCGCGTCGCCGACGGTCGCGCCGGGCCCGTGCAACACCTGAAAGAGCCCCGTCGGCAATCCAGCCGCTGCCAATGCCTGATACAGACCCTCGGCGCACCAGATGGCGTCTTCGGACGGCTTCAGAATGACCGCGTTTCCACCCAGCAGGGCGCCAGCCGACATGCCAGCTGCCAGCGCCGTGGGAAAATTAAACGGAGCCACCACGGCAAATACGCCGAACGGCCGCAGCACACTGCGCACATCCTCGCGCGGCGACAGTTTTGTCAGCGGCTTTACAAAACCATCGGCCTGCTCGACCTGTCCCGCATAATAACGAAGCAAATCGGCCGCTTCTTCGACATCACCCAGCGCTTCCAGTCGGTTCTTACCGACTTCGAGCGACATGATCGCCGCGAGCTCAAGGCGGCGCTCCGAGATGATATCGGCCGCCCGACGAATCAGCGCCACACGCTCCTGCCACGACATGGAAGCCCAGACTCTCTGCGCGGCCTTTGCGGCGTGTACCGCCCTGTCGAGCTCGCTCAGGGGAGCCACATGCGCCCGAGCGAGCACCTGCCGGGTATCGGACGGGTTGACCGAATCAAACAGCTCGCCGCTGGTCACCGGCTCACCCGCAATCCACGATGGGATTTCGGGGGTAGGCAGTGCTTTCACCGCAGCC
>JAGWVZ010000181.1 GCA_018970625.1 Myxococcales bacterium
TTGGCTTCTTTGGCGGTTAACTGTCGCTGCATTCTGACTCTCCGTCGGCGAGCGCTGCGACGGCAGCGCTGCAGACGGTAGATCAAAAGTCGGCCACTCTGTCGATCCCCCGCGTGTCGGGTAGAACTCGATCACCCTGGCCGAAGCCCAGCTCGTTCTTGACGCCGGCCGCGATGGTCTGCTAGCTGCGCCCTCCCGGCCGGACATTGTGCCCGGCGTTTCAGATCGGCAACCCCAAGGCGAGCTTCGCGCTCGTGCCCGATGACCAGGAGTGATCATGTCCAAGAGGGAACGTAAGGTGACCTCGGTGCGCCGCCGCAAGCAGTGCCCCTTCCGCGCCGACAAGGCGCTTATCATCGACTACAAGGATCCCGCTACCCTCAAGCGCTTCCTGTCGCCCCGCGGCAAGATCCTTCCCTCCCGCATCACCGGCGTCTCGGCCAAGTATCAGCGCCAGCTCGCCAACGCCATCAAGCGCTCGCGTCACCTCGGACTGCTGCCGTTCGTCGCCGGCGAATAACACCCGGCCGTCAAGCCGTCCCTGCTGCAAAGCAGAATCGTGACGAACTACGACGCCCGAAGTGGCTTTTCAGGCCGACTTGCACTACCGCTACGGCGGTTTGCATTCGGCCTGTTTCGTTTTTGGGGTCTCGGCATGCTCCTCTCCCCGCGCCCGTTCGCGCGCCGCGTCTCTCGCGCACCTCAGCACGCAGCACTCGTCGCGGCTCTCCTGCTGCCCGCATGCGCCGGCACGCAGCGAGTCGACGTGCAGCTGCCACCACCGGCGATCCTCACGCCTGCGCGCTACGCGATACCCGCCAGCGCACAGCAGCTCGCAGACCTGCAGCTCGATGGCATCCAGGAGCTGGAACGGGCATTCGCATCGGTTCGCCTGCAGATCATGGACCATGGCCTGACCCCCCTCGACCCCGCCTCTGCCAATCGTGTTCACGCCGCCAGCGACTTTGCGTTCTATATGACCGCGCAAGAGTCCACCCTGACCGACGATGTACACCATGTCGTCTTTGTGGTCCCGGCCGCCTGGACCGCCGACCGCGTCGACCGTTTTATTCAGGCCTACTACGTGATGCCCGGCCTGACCCCGACCGAGGCTGGCGTCCCGTTTTTCCACTTTGTAGCCGCCGAACCGACTCCCTTTGCACTCCAGTATCTGTTCGGCAACGCGTGGTGGGGCGCTCTCGAGTCACTGCTGCTCGCAGACTTTGTCGATTTATCTCCTGATCTTACACGCATCGACGACTACCGCGACCTCGCGCTGGGGCGCTTCACGGAGTTCGGGCTCGTCTTTGATAGCCCCGAGGCCTCGCTCGCGTCGCTCGAATACCTGTTGGCGAACCTTCCCCGAGACCCCGACGCCGGGGGGTACCGCCCCATCGGCACGCTGGCAGGCATTGGACTGCTCTTCGGTGAGATCGTTCGCGAAAACTTCCCCGAAATGCACTGGGCAGATGCCCAACCGGTCATGGCCACCCTCTTCGCCATGCAATCCAGCGAAGCCGAAGACGTCTTCCTGCGCCCGATTGATTACGTCCTGCAGGCCTGGCAGCAGGCTCCAGGCACTCCGCTGGCCGACTATCTGCAGCTGCTGCGCTCTCGCCTTCCCTGACCCGCGGCTCTGAAAGCAGGGCGCGAATAGAACGCGACAACACGGGGTTTCATCGGCCATGACCAGAACCACCAGCAACGCCATGCCCAACGCGCCCAGGCCTCGTGCGACTACCGCCCTGTCCACCTCCGCTGTACCCACGTACGCCGCGTTAACCCGCAACCCGGTCAACTCGGCCCTGTTGGCGCTGCCTTTGTTCGTGTTCTATCAGCTCGGGATTCTGTTCACCGACGGCTGGATGAATGGCGCCGACTTTGTCACCCCGCGCCTGCTGGCGCTCTTTGGCGGCAGTCGATGGGCCTATTTTCTCTTCAATATCGGGTTGATCGTCGCGGCCTGGGCCTATTGGCGGCGATCGCCGGCACATCAGATGATTCGGCCTCGTCATTTTCTGGCTGTCGCGGCAGAATCCACACTCTACGCGTCCCTGATGGGAGGAGTGGTCGTGCAGCTGCTCATGCGCGCTGGACTCAACCCGCCCGCTGCGTTCTGGTGGTCTCCACACGCGCTCCCCGCAGCTGACCCCTCGAGCAACGGTGTCCTCAACAGCCTGGTGCTGTCCGTGGGAGCGGGTACCTACGAAGAGCTCTTCTTCCGTGTGCTGCTCATGGGTGGCGTGTTGTACGGACTGAAGTTCACCAGCCTGTCCAGGGTCGCGCAGTGGACCATCGCCGTTCTGGGAACGTCGTTCATTTTTTCAGCCTTTCACTACTGGCCATTCGGCATGGACGCCTTTGACCTTTGGTCTTTCTCGTTCCGCTTCGTGCTTGGCATCTTCTTCGCGGGTCTGTATGTCGCCCGCGGTTTCGCCGTGGCCGCCTATACACACGCGATCTACGACGTCATGATCCTGGTTCCCGCCGCGATTTTCGGAGCTTCATGAACCCGCTTGACTGGATGACGCCACACGAGTGGATCTTTACGATCATGCTCATCTGCATCATCTACGGCATTGGGCTCGCCCCTCGCATCATGCAGAAGCTGCTGGGGTAACCCGACAGGCTTTACAGGGCGGTGGACACTCCCGCGTCAGTCTTCGTCATCGGGGTCCCAGTAGTCACCCGCGTTAGCCTCGCTGTTGTTGTCGTCGTCAGCCTGCCACTGCGTCTCATCGATGGGTGCAAGAAATGACGGTTTCACGACTTCATACGACGGTATTTGCAGTAACTTCTCGCGTCCAAGACGCAGCGCGAGCAAATAGAGCGCAAAATCGCGTACTGCAGGATGAAGTTCAGACGCGTGTCGAAGGCGTTCCAGCGCGGGGATGGGCAAGGTAGGCAACAGTCGAAGGGCAAGACCGGTGCCGATGAAGGGGTTCTGCACGAGCGCTTCGCGTATTGCCGCCCGTCTGGCCCAACGGGGTTCCCGAGCGATGACCTGAAGCAGCTCGGGGGTTGTGGGACGCAGGGTGGCCATCGTCATCACGTGTTGCTCCTGCACCCTGGGGTTCCGGCACAGACGCTCGATCACGGCCGGGTCATTGTCGTGCAACAGCGCGTCAATGCGTGTCCGGTCAAATCCTGTCGCCAGCGCCTTGCGCTCGCCCAGCGTAAGCGCCTTGCCTCGCTGGCGAAGCAGGAGCTTATCGACCGAGCGCATCGGGGGCGGGTTGAGCAGCATCCAGCCAATCGCCAACAGGCTCTCCGCCCGGGCAGCCAGATTGACGGCTTCCAGCGCGAGCGCGTCTCGCCCGTCGGCGAGCTCCATGTACTCGATCAGCGAAAAAAGAAGCTCCATGGCGTCTGAATCACCGCGGATGGCCTGCGTCACCATCTGCTGCAGGTGCTGCGCAAACGTGAGCGGATCAACGCTGAGGACGTGGCGCTGCAGTTGCCGACGTCGCATCACCGGGTCCGCGATGCTGATCATGCGACGGACCAGCGTGTCGAACTCGAACTGGTCGCCCTGTTCTGGATAATCGGACATGCCTGAACCGTTGTTACGGCGTCTCGACTTCTGCCGGGTCGCCCGAACTGCCCGACGGTTCAGCGGGTATGGCAGAACCCTCGACGGTCCCCGCCACTACCGCACCCGAAGCTGCACTCGCGGTCGAACCTTCGACCGCACCCGCCTGTGCATCGCCCTGCGCGATTGCAGCAGAAGGTGCATCCAGCACCAACGGAGCCCAACACGTTGTGACGCCACCCTGCTCGGCCGATACCGGTCGAACAACGGGCGTCAGCCCTGTCAGGTCAAGTTCGTCGGAGGGAACAAAGACCGCAGAGAATCGCGTGGACTGTCCGGCCGGTAACGCAAAGTGTTCCGTGCGAAGCACAGCGGCATCCACTGCGGCGTGAAGTGTTCCGGAATCGAGAATCGCGTCCAACTGCGCGCTCTCGAACGCCGTTCCAGCCGGCACCTGAAGCGCGACCTGCTCAACGTCCTCGCTGTTCACCAGTCTCACCTCCACCAGCAGACGCCGCAGAGGTGCGCTCGATACGTTCGTGAGGGTACCCTCCACCAGCGCCAGTAAAGGACCGTCGGGCACCTGATAACGGCCAGCCTCCACGTTGGACAGTCGAACAACCGACGACGCCTCGGCTGCACGCGGATCGGCAAGACCGTCACCAATCACGACGGCGTTGGCCAGCGCCAACCCGGACACCCTGTCGTCTGCCGCGACGGCGCCCGTGGCGATCGCCCACATGTACCCCGGATCACGGAAGTCGAACACACCATGGTTTCGCGCCGCGGCCCAGCCAATCGCGGCGAGCGCGACGGTAACAAAGACGGCGAGCGAACCAAGGAGCGCCTGATCGTACGGCACGCGGGGCTGGTTGCGGAGTGCGGGGTCGCCGACCACATCAAAGCGGAGCTGGTTCAGTTCATCATCACCGGACGACCGCTGTGACGTACGTTGTGCAGCGAGTGCCAGGAGCGCTGCGTCATCCGAGACTTCCCGCTCCGCACGAGCTCCCGGAGCGTTCTCTGAGCCGCCGTGCCCAACCACAGGGTCCATCAGCGAGGAAGGCATCTGCAGGGCCAGTGTCCGCGGGCGAGCGGGTGCAGCAACCGCTGACGACGACGCCATGGCCGCCGAGGCCAGCGGGGACGCAGGTGGCTCATCGTTGAGTCCGCCGAATTCCTGACCAAACTCGAGCATCGGATAAAAAGTCTTTTTTCCACCCGCCGTTACACCCTTGCCATCGCCGATCGGCGGCAGCGGATCGTTGGGTAGTGGTGCACGACGACCAGCGGCTTCGGGAGTTGCCTTCTGGGCGGTGGCAGCACCTGCTCCCACGAAGGGAGACGCCTCGCGAATCGAAAGCGACACGGCATCGGCCTGCCCTCTGGCGCCGAGCATGAAATCTGCGGCCTCCGTTTGCCCGCTCGCAAAGGAGCCATCTCCACTGGGAGCAGGCAGATGCTGCAGCCCCGAGAAGTCATCAAAGGGCGACCGTGCTACCGGCGCGGGAGGCAGCTCATTGCGCGTCGTGGGAGCCGCATGCATGCCGGTAAAGCCCGACAGATCCTCCAGCGGAGAGCGTTGCGCGGCGACCGCGGGCATGGCCGTCATCGTCCGCCCAACCGGCGGAGGCGGTGCCGGAGCCACGGTGCCCGAAGCCAGCACAACGGTACTCTGGACGTCACCCGATGTCGCGCGCGGTCGACTCCCGGTAGAGCCGCCCGCCAAAAAATCATCCATGAACGGCGCGGCGGAATCTGCGCCCATGCTGGCCAGCTCGTCCAGTGCAGAACGACGTGGCTGCCCGTCGGCAGGTGCCGCTACAGCTGCAGCGCCATCCGTGGCCGCCACTACCTGTTTGCCACTGGAAGACCGAAACAGGTCATCAAAGCCCGTCAGCGAACCCGGACGCCCCGACGACGGGCTCTGGGTCACGTCGGGCTGATGCACGCCGCCCCAAGAGGGAGGCTCGCCCGGCTGATGGATGGTTGTCTGACCGCCTGCCAGCGGCTGTGCAGGTCCGGGAATGGCCGGAATACCCGCCAGCGTCCGCGGCGCAGGACCTTCGAAGGCTTCGGGGACCGGTCCCTCTACCAGCGCATGTTGAAAGACCGTGTTACACCGTGAGCACTTCATCTTCACGGAAGATCGACCCCGGGTCTGCTCTTCGGTGAGCCTGAACCGCGCCGAACATTGGGGACAGGTCGCAACAATCATGTCGAACTGCGTCGCTAAAAGCCTGAAAACAACTGTGCACCTTGGCAGATTCGGCTGCGGCTCACAAGACTGGCGCACCGGCCCGGCACCGCAAGATCACCTTTCGTTCATAGCTAACCGAGCGGGTTACGAGCGCTGTTCGCGCGGCTTCAGAAGAAGTCGAGCACGCCCAAACCAGCTTCGACATCGCCTCGCGTCTGCTCGGCAAATCCATGAGCCCCCGTGCGCTGCCGCTCGTCTCACCCAGACCTCTTTCGATGTCAGAGCTCGCCCTCACCACCTTCGAGGAAGCGTGCATTGAAGAGTCTTTCGGCGCCCTGCTGGCTGCCACCGCAGCTGAGTATTGCACCGACGACGACTACGGAACGCCCTGATCAATTCCGTACGTCGCTGGCGCGCCGCGATGTCACCGACACCTACACGATCCCGTACACGTTAATCACGCGGTTCTTGTGCTACGCGACACATGGATTCGGATTTCAGGCCAACAAAATAGCCTCTAACTTCGTGCGTACACCCGCACACCTTGACGCAGCAACCCATGAAGTCTAGACGACGGCCCGGTACGGGTCGACTCATCCATCAGCCTTCTCTCTCGCTGCACATGCTCTGGCTTGCGCCAAAGTCAGCCGTGGCGAACGCCGGGTCTCCATGAAGCTCATCAAGCGCTACAGCAATCGAAAGCTCTACGATACCGAGCGCAGTTGCTACGTGACTCTCGACGAGATCGCAGTGATGGTTCGGCAGGGCGAGGAAGTCAGCATCATCGACAATCGCACCGGCGAAGACCTGACCACTGTCACGCTGGCCCAGATTGTTTTCGAGGAAGAGAAGCGCGACCGGCGCATGCTTCCCATTCAAACGCTGCGCATGATCATTCAGACGCCCGGCGAGTTCATTCAGCGACTCGCCAAACCTGTCAGCGACTTCCGTGAGCAGACCCAGCATCAGGTTGAAAGACTCCGGCGTCAGGCGCAGGCCCAACAGGAAGAGATCGTGACGCCGGTGCGCGACTTCGTCGAGAACATCCAACGCAAGATCGACGACATGCAGGTTCAGTTCGATCAACGCATCAAGGATGCGGTGGACGCACTCACTCACGTCCCCGACCTCGCTTCAGAACTGAACGACCTCAAACTTCGACTCGCGTCAGCCGAGGCAGAAGTGGAGCGTTTGCGCGATCACGCCGGTCTCTCTCCTCTGCCACCCGCGGAGCATTCGGAAGACGAGCACGAGACCGACGACCAGGACTGATGCACCTGGGCGCCCCGGCGACCAGCAATAGCGCATCACCAAACGTCTACACACCAGACCGACTGCCATTCGGTGAAGTCCGCGCAGCCATGCCCAAAGCCCTCGGCACCGTTCAGAAGTTCGCGCCAAGGCTGAACGTGTACGACTGCACCGAGCCCGAGAAGAGCCCCTGAAAGTTGGCGTTTACAACCGCGAACTCAAAGCGAACGCCGAACATCC
>JAGWVZ010000182.1 GCA_018970625.1 Myxococcales bacterium
ATTGCAGGGGAGCGGTCCGCGCAGCAACTCCACCATTGATTCGAACGGTCGCAGCGACTACGCCGCGCGTGCATGAGCACCAGACGCGACACCCTGTTTGCCGACCCGCGTGAGCGCGTCGCCCCGTTCGAGTTTAATGCGAGCGTTGTGGACGTGTTTGATGACATGGCCAGCCGCTCGATTCCGCTCTACACCGACCTGCTGGACCGATGTGCCGACTGGGTTGAGCAGTATGCCCGGGCCGATAGCATTGTGCTCGACATCGGTTGTTCAACGGGTCGTCTGTTCAGGCTGTTGCGCGGCCGTTCGCTGCCTGCCAGCGTAAAACTGTACGGGGTGGATTCATCGCCCGAAATGGTACAGGCCGCGATGGAACGCACCAGCGAACTGGCATACGACTGTCGGGTTGAGGTGCGTCGGGCAGAGGAAATGACGCTGGACCCGACAAGCGTGTCCGTCGCGCTCTGTAATTATACGCTGCAATTTGTAGAGCCGGAATTGCGAATTCCGATTTTGCAGAATATTAGGCAGGCTTTGCAGCCCGGTGGATTATTCGTCCTGAGTGAGAAGTTGACTCACGCTGACCCTGCTACTGCTGCTTTTCTGGTCGAGCATTATCACGCATACAAACGTCGCGCCGGATATTCGGATACAGAAATTCAGCAGAAAGACAGGGCTTTGCAGGGCGTGCTTCGTCCATGGACGCTGGAGCAATGGCAGCATGCCTTTGCGGCCGCTGGTTTTCCCGAACCTGTGACCGCATTTCGATGGCTGGCGTTCACGACCCTCTTGGTACGGGTATGAGCACGCTGGCGGGCCTGCTGGAGGCACAGCATATTTCGGTGCCCCCGCACGTCGCGTTGTCGCTCGCGACGGGTAACGAGATCGTGGCTCGGCATCCCATGCGTGCCGTTGTCGATGAGATTGCCCGGCTCGACGTTCCACCCGGAACCGTTCAGCTCGCGCATGATGGTGCGGTGGTCGTGCGGACACCGAGTGGCCTGAGTGACGAGAGGCGTCAGGCGCTGGTAGGCTTGTTGCGCCAACTGCGACCCTGGCGAAAAGGCCCGTTCGACATTCACGAGATTCGGCTGGATGCCGAGTGGCGGAGTGAGTTGAAGTGGAGACGGCTGCTGCCTCTGTTGCCCGAGGTGCAGGGGCTGCACGTGCTGGACGTGGGCTGCAACAATGGCTGGTATGCATGGCACTTGCTGGGTCAGGGCGCAGCGTCGGTGCTCGGGGTCGATCCATCGCCCGTGTATGTGCAGCAGGCGCGAGCGTTGCAGATTCTGGCCCCCGAGCCTCGTATGTGCGTTGAGCCGCTGGGCATCGAAGAGTTAAGTCCTCTGGGGCCTTCGTTCGACCTGATATTGTTGATGGGTATTCTTTACCACCATCCCGACCCGGTACAGGTGCTGCGTCACGCGCGTGGGCTCTTGCGCTCGTCAGGCACGTTGATGGTCGAGACGATTGTGGTACCGGGTGAGGACCCGGTTGCGTGGGTGCCCGAGAGTCGGTACGCCGGAGCGCGAGGGTTCTGGTATTTGCCCACGTTGCCCTGCCTGCTGAACTGGATTCACCGAGCCGACCTTCACGTGGTCGATCGGGACGAGCCCACGCCGACGACGCCTGACGAGCAACGCAGTACGGCGTGGCGAGAAGGTCCGTGTCTGGTGGATGGTCTTCATGCAGACGACCTCACCCGGACCATTGAAGGGTATCCGGCCCCGCAACGCCTTGTGCTGCGCGTAGCCAGAAAACCCGTGACAAAATAAAAGGCAGCCAGAGCAACGCAGCGCGAAGGTCGCGAGTGCGCTCGCCTGAGCCTAGCCGCGAGCCGCTGCCGCGATGACCGCCGGCAATTTCAGGAATGAGGGCGCCGCCTCGAAGGCGGTCATGCGGCGACCCAGCAGGGCCTGCGTCTTGTGGTCACTGAACCATGCCGGCGTGGGGAAAATGCGGAAGGGAGCACGAATAATGGACTTCTGTGGATGGTCGAAGAGGTAGGTATTGTGGACCACGCCAACGCCACTGCGAATATCGGTGGGTGGGTGTCCCGGGAAAGCGCCCCAGGTCGTGACCACGAGACCGTACACGAGACCAGCCCAGACGTTGACGCCGATGCCGCCGTACCGCAGGTTGGCGAGACAATTCTCGAATTGTGTCGCATATTGTTTCTGGCTGGCCGGGTGAATCAACATCATGGTCGACAGGGTACCCCAGCAGCCGTCGTTGGCGAAATCCGTGGCTTTATCGAGGAAGGTGCCCGCATCGGTTGCGTCGAGCTCCACCTCGGCGAGCACGCCACAGAACGCTTCGTTGGTGAGAGCGTACTCGGAGGGGTCGGGTTTGACGTCTGGAATAATGGTCCACGGCACAATATCATCGGCGCCCGCAGCGAGTTTCTGCGCGTCAGGATAATGTGAAATAAATCCCTGATAACGCTGTTGAGCGCCGGGATAGTAGGCTTTACGAGCGGGGATTCCCGCCAGAATCTCGTGAACTGCTTTCAGGAACTTTTCGCGCAATGGCCATCCTTTGGCAGTCACGAGCACCTTGGCAGCGTTGCAATTAAAGCTGGCATTATTGGTGACCATCGCAGCGACATGGCGCGCCTGAAACTCAATATCGGCGTCGCTCCACGGACCCGGCACAATGAGCACCGGGGTGACACAGCCGAGCTCGGCCGAGATGGGCTTTGTGTTGAGCGGCTCGTTGGCGGCCTTGCGGCGCGCCTGCTCGTCGGGAGTTGAACCCCAGACGATGGCGTCATAGGTCTTGTCGGAGCCGGTCATGTGAATGGTGTCGACCAGTCGGTGGCCGGCAAGGTGTGCTCCGACTTCGGCGCCACCATGGACGACCGCAAAATATCCGGCGTCGATGAAGGGTTTCATGGACGCTTCCAGCCACGGGCCCAGGTAGGCATTGACCGGGTTGGTCTTCAGAATGACGACTTCGTCTTCGGCGTACAGTTTGTACAGGGCGTCCATGGGGCCGATCGAAGCGACATTACCTGCACCCAGCACGAGCGAGACTTTTCCCGGGTGAGAAATACCCGCTGCCTTGTCACGATAAATACGCGCCTGTGCGGCATCTTTTCCGGGTTCCATCCATACTTCGGCTGAAATACCGGTGAACATCAGCTTATCGAAAATATTGGCAGGAAACACCTGTGCAACGGTCTGTCCGCTGATGGACTTCGACACTCTGGGTGGTTTCGGCGCTCCGCCCGCTTCCAGTGTCTCGACCAGCAGCCGCATATTGCGAATCATGGTCATGGGGCCGCCCAGCCACTCTTCTCCGGCACGCTGCGAGTCGCGGGGAATTCCCTTGGCCTTGCAGGCAGCCTCGACCCAGGGATCGGCCACGCTGAGGCTACAGGTGATGGCTTCCTTGAGCAGCCGAATGCGCTCCGGGATTCCGAGTGCAACCCAGGTATCCTTTCTGGACGCCAGACCTTCGAGCAGGCTGTCGACCTTTTCGAGCGGAGTGGCGGGGACGGCGGGTGGCGGCTCGGGAAAGCGGGGCGAGGACATGAGGGTACTCCGTGACTGTGGACAGGACCATACAAGTGATAAGGACCGGCGGGGCTGATTGTAAAGCGCAGTATGTGGATCCGAATTCCCGGGCCCTGCGGAAGAGGCGAGCGGCAGCCCGATCGATGCTGAATGCGTGCTGCAGGGGTGGTGCTCGTGACGCTGCTGGGGCGTACCGCCGCCCTGCAAGGCGCCGCGCGATGGTGCGCTTGTGACGTCGGTCAGACGGCGCGAGGGGGAATGGTGAAGCTGTCGGTGGTGGCACCACTGATGTTGACGCGCGTGACCGTGAGAGCTCCGTCGGCAGTGAAGTCCAGGGTGGTTACGCCGTGGGTGCGTTCGGCGACTTTTCGCAAGGGCAGGTCTTCGGGGGAGTTCTGCACAATGAAGGAGCGTGTGTCGTCGACATCGTAGGTGAGCGCGCCACCGCCGCCGTCCACGATGTAGTGCATGCCGTCCACATCGAAGCGCTCGTAACAGTGGTTGTGGCCGGTGAGAATGAGCGAGACGCCAGACTGTTTGAACAGCGGGTGCCACTGGGCGCGGGCGTTGAGGTTGGCCTGCGAGTTACTGAAGGTGTAGTAGGGGCGGTGGAACCCGACGATGATTTGACGAATGTCCGTGTTGGCTGCGGCTTCCTGAAGTAGCTGGGACGCCCATGTGAACTGCGTGCCGGCGCCGTCACCCTCGCGGAAGTCGTCTTCGCTGTTCAGCATGACAAAGAGCACGGAGCCGATGCGGATGCTGCCGTAGGTGTCGTTCTGGGAGTCGGGGAACTGTCCGCGGAAGAGGCGGCTGTACTGCGCGCCGAATTCGTCCTGCTGCTCGTAATCGTGATTGCCGGCTGCGAGCGCGACGTACGAGCTGCGAAACGAGGTCTGAAAGGCTTCGAAGAATCCGCGCCAGGTATCGAGTGGGTTGGACTGGTACTGGATGTCACCGCCGTGCAGCCAGATCGTGGGCGCGGCTTCACCAAGCACACGTCCGACGTCCGCGCTCGCTGGCTGCATGGTGTCAGAGATCCAGCCCACGCGGAATGCCGTACCGTTTGCTGGCACTGCGGGACACACGCCGGTTGTTTCGGCGCGACCTTCCTCGACAAAGCGCCAGCGGGTATCGGAGGTTGCCGATACGGGGACCCGCGCGGTGTGCACGGTGTACGTGCCCGGCAGGTCAGGGTAGTCAACGATGAGGTCGAAACCTTGCGGCGGCCACGCGTAGGTGAGGTCGCGGGTATCGGTCTCTACTTCGGCTTCGACCTCGCCGTCGGCGGTCTCGTAGAACAGTCTTCCTGGACGGGTACCGAGCGTCTGCAGGCGCACGATGGCGGTGGTGCCGACGAGGTGCATCCATGAAGGGCCGTAGATCTCGGATGGTTCGGCGCCCTGAACATCCTGCGTACCGATAC
Organism: Myxococcales bacterium; assembly: GCA_018970625.1. The sequence continues at coordinate 4,945 of JAGWVZ010000182.1, forward strand.
CGAGGTCCTCCGTCACGCCTGCGTCGGCGGTGGCGGCGTCGGGGCTTGCCGACTCAGGGTCGGATGTGCTGGGGTCCTGAACAGGATCTTCGTCGTTGGCACAGGCGCCCACGGTAGCGGCTGCGCTGGCTGACACGGCGAGGCGAAGGAAATCTCGGCGGCGGATGCTCATGACAGGGCTCGGTGTGCCGGAGTGGAAGAGTGCGCTATGCAGCGTGTATGGTGCGTTGGACAGAAAACTACAGGTCACGAATGAGGTCAATGTGATGAGCCAATCAAGACGTGTTGAACTGCTTTCGCTCGCTGTGGCTGCTGTGTTGTTGCCGGTCACAGTGGCCGCACAGGAGCTGGAGTATGTTCCTGAGCTCACGGACACCGAGGTGGGCGGCGACGGCGTATGGACCGTCACGGGAACCATGAACGCGAGCGCGAACGTCGCATCGAACCGACGCGTGGTCGGTCAGATCGAGGGTACCGGCTTGACGTTCGGGCTCGCGCTGGCCGGCGACGTTTCGTACGTCGGGGGACCGCATGAGTGGCGCACCAGCGCCAGCATCTCAGAGACGTTCTCGCGCACGCCAGTCATCGATCAGTTTGTGAAGAGCGGTGATCTGGCCTTTCTGGAGTCCATTTACTTCTATCACCTGCCTCGCGCCGACTGGTTTGGACCGTTTGTGCGATTTCGTATGGATACGACGCTCTTTCGCGGTAACGATTTTCGACCGGCACCGGTGAATTATCTGGTGGCCAACGTGGATGGAACCACGACAGCGTTGACCTCGGATACGCTGCTTCTGACGAGCTCGTTCTCGCCGATGGCGCTGAAAGAGTCGGTCGGTGCATTCGCTCGGCCATACGACGCAACCTTTCTGGCGGTCGATGTTCGTCTGGGCGTGGGTGCGCGTGAGACCTTCGCTGACGGTCAACTCGTGCTCGCCGATGATGGCGCAACCGCTGATGTGATCGAGGTGCGCGAGCTTCAGAGCTTTACGCAGGCCGGTGGTGAGGGCACGCTGACGCTGGCCGGCGCCTCGAATGACAATCGGGTGACCTACACAGCCATGGCCGAGGTCATGTTGCCCTTCTACGACAGTCTCGACGTGGATGGTTTGTCGGCGATCGACCTGGCGAACGTGGAGGTGACCGCCACCACGTCGTTCAAGGTGACGCAGTGGGCATCGCTCGATTATCAGCTGCGCGCGACCCGAATCCCTTCCCTTCTGGACGAATGGCAGGTCGCCAACCTGATGCTTCTGACGCTCGGCGGCACATGGACCTATTCGTCGGCCGAGCCTGAAGTAGAGGTTCCTGCCGAGCCAGTGTCGGTTCCCGTTCCTGACGCCCCCGTTGAAGATGTTGCCCCAGCGGCAGAGGAGTCGCCGGCTGCCGAAGAGCCACCGGCTGTCGAAGAGCCACCGGCTGCCGAAGAGCCGCCGGCTGCCGAAGAGCCACCGGCTGACGAAGAGCCGCCGGCTGCCGACGAGCCACCGGCTGCAGAAGAATAACGCTTCCTGACGTCGCTCGCTTATGCTGTCGCTGCCAACGCCCCATGCGGACAGGTTCCTGCTCAGTCCGGCAGACTGGCAGGTGGGAATGGGCGTGGATCGGTGCTGAGCATGGACCACACGACTTCATCGTGAGCCTGTCCGCGCGCCTGAAAGTAGCCGCGCAACGTGCCTTCGCGTGTAAAGCCCACGCGTTCGAGGACTCGGCTGGACCGTTCGTTGAACGGGTGCACAAAGGCTTCCACCCGATGTGCCATCATGGCGTCGAAGCACCAGGGCAGGATGTGTTGCAGGGCCTCGGTGATAAAACCCTTTCCCTGTGCCTCGGGCGCCAGCTCGTAGCCGAGCTCCACTCGGCGATGTTTCACGCTCGCTTCATGAAAGCCGCAAGTGCCGATCAGCTTTCCGCTGAGGCGGTCGGTGATGGCAAAGCGCGAGCCTTGCTGGTTTTCGGGGAGCTGAATGAAGAATTCCACGACAGCGGCCGCCTGCGCGGCTGAGCGCAGCGGGTCGAAGGCCATATGCTCCATGACCTCTGGTAGTCGCCAGAATGCATACAGCGCCGGTGCATCATCGGGCTCAAGCGGCCGCAGGCGCAGTCGCGGCGTGTGGATGGTGGTTGGTGGCAGCACATACATGAGCAAACCCTCGTCTTTCGGGTCAGGTTCTCAGACGATGATGTTCTGGTCAAACGAGAAATCAGGTGCGCCGTGGGCCAGGGATCTCCGCTGTGTTGCAGGCGGTGCGGCAAGTTTCGT
>JAGWVZ010000183.1 GCA_018970625.1 Myxococcales bacterium
CCCCCACACGCTATTCGCACAGGCAGGAAGAGCCATGAGCCCATTGTTGTCGCGTCGGTATTCGGTCGTTACGATTTCGCTGTTGGTGGTCGCTGGACTGCTGGCCTGCAACGAAGAGGCGCTGCGCAGCATTGACCTGGAACCGGTGACGCTACCCGGTTCAGACGCGGGAGGTCTGGGAGCGACTGATGGGGGCACATCCCCCATTCCCGGTGTGGAGCCAGGCGACGACGCGGGATCGGCGCCCGACCCGGACGCGACGCTTCCCGACCCGGACACCTCCAGCTCTGAAGACGCCGTGGGGCCGCTGGACGATGGGGGCACCCAGACCGACGGGGGCACTGAGCCTGGCGATGCCGGACCACCGTCCGATGTGGCACCCGGCGATGACACCACCGTAACCGACCCGGATGTGGTGACGCCACCGGTGGATGCCGGAGCGGATACCTCTCTGTTTCCGGAGATTTGCAACGATGGTCGCGACAACGATGGCGACCGCTTCATCGACTGCGCCGACGACGACTGCGCAGGCGCGCCCACCTGCTCCGAGAACTGTGGCAACGGCATTGATGACGACGCCGACGGAACGGTCGATTGTTTTGACCCCGAGTGTGCCGGCGCCGAGGCGTGTCTGGAGGTCTGTGACGATACGCGTGACAACGACCTCGATGGAGCGACCGACTGTCGCGATAGCGACTGTGTGGATGCCCCCAACTGTCAGGAGATCTGCACGGATGGCATCGACAATGACCGCGACCGTATCATCGACTGCCTCGACCCGGACTGCGCCGATCTGCCGATTTGTGACGAGATCTGCAACGACCGTCGCGACAACGACGGCGACCGCCTGACCGACTGTTTTGACAGCGATTGCCGTGGCAATCCGGCGTGTCCGGGCACCACGACCGAAAATTGCACCGACGGCCGCGACAACGACTTTGATCGTCAGGTGGATTGCGCCGACTCCGACTGCGTTGGCAATCCGGCGTGCGCTCCGCCCGCACCCGAGAATTGCACCAACGACCTGGACGACGACCGGGACGGCGAGATTGATTGCGCCGATCCCGACTGCGCAACCAACGCCACCTGCCGCGCTCAGGGCAACTGCGACAATCCCGCCGATGCCGCGCTGTTGGATACGATCGACGTGCAAACGGTCGCGCAGGACTGCATTTTCGAGTGTCTGGCCGGCTTTGACCGCACCTGTCTGCGCGAGTGCGTGCAGACGAACACGGGTGCCAGCGCCGGCTGCTCGGACTGCTTCGCCGAATACGGAAACTGCGCCGGTACCCGCTGCCTGACCCAGTGCATCGGCGGATTTAACGCCACCTGCGAAGACTGCCTCGCCGATAACTGCAGCGCTCAGTTCGAGACCTGCGCCGGCTTCGGATTCTGACGTCGACATTCCCGTAGCGGCCGCCCCCGTAGCGGCCGACCCGCCGCCCTTGTGGCGGCCGACCACCGCCCTGTAATGGCCGACCCGCCGCCCTTGTGGCGGCCTCGCGGGTAGTTATGGTAACGCGTATTTATTGATCCGGCCGCCATTGGGGCTGCCGCTACTGCCGGTGCTGTGTTCATGAAATCGACCCCGTTTCGCTGGCTTCTGGTTGCGTTGCTCTCGCCGGGTGGTCTTGCTGCGTGCGGAAACGACGCGCGCGCACCGATTGACGTTGACGGAGATGTGCTCGTCATTGGTGGCGATGCCGAAGGCTCAGCCGACGGCGGCAGCCTCCCGGATCCCGATGCGACGCTGCTGGATGGTGGTGACGGCGGCGCGCAGGACACCGAGGGTGATGGGCAGGGCGGCGGTGACGCAGGCGATGGCGGGTCAACCGACGTGGACCCCGATGCGGACACCGACGCTGACTCCGACGTGATCTCCACGACCTGCGGCGATGGCATCGTCGATGAGGGCGAATCGTGCGACCAGGGCGACGCAAACGCAGACGCGCCCGACGCCTGCCGAACGACGTGTCAGTCGCCGACCTGCGGCGATGGCATCGTGGACACCGGCGAGGCGTGCGACGACGGTAACGCCATCGCCAATGATTTCTGTTCAGACACCTGCGAACAGACGACCGGCACCCTCTGTGGTGTCTGCGCTGGGGACGAGGATTGCGGTCGCGTGGTGGACCGCTGCGCGAGTGACGAGACCGGGTCGTACTGCGCCACGGGCTGCGCTGACGATGCGCCCTGCCCGGATGGGTTCTCCTGTGTGGCAGAAAGCGAGGGTTCCTCGTTCTGTTTGCCGGACGCCGGTGTCTGTCTGCCTTGTCTCGACACCGACGGCGACGGCTTTGGCGTGGGCCCCGACTGTGCCGCGCCCGACTGCAACGACGAAGACCCCGCGATTGGCGCTCCGTCGTCCGAGCTGTGCGACGGTGTGGACAACGACTGTGACGGCACCATCGACGAATCGCCTGCAACGGGCGATGTGGTGTGGTGGCGCGATGCCGACGGCGACGGTTTTGGCACCAGCACCCTCACCGTTCGCGCCTGCTCGGCGCCCGATGGTTATGTCGCAGCGGGCGACTCGGACTGTAACGACACCGACGCGAACGTGAATCCGGACGGTGTGGAGGTCTGCGACGGCGTCGATAACGACTGCGCGCCCCGAACCAGCGACGGCGCCTCGGACCCCGACGCGCGTGTTCCGTGCGACGGCCGCGACGCGGATGAATGTGCTGCCGGTACCGTTCTGTGCGTCGATGGCGCGCTGATCTGTGAAGGCGACACCGCCGACGCCACGATCGAGCTGTGTGATGGCCGCGACAACGACTGCAATCCTGACACGGCAGACGGCGCCGACGAGGCGGTGCTGGGTACGCCCTGTGACTCACTCGACGCGGATCGTTGTGCCGGGGGGCGTACGGCTTGTCGTGCCGGGACCATCACCTGCACGGGCGATGTGAACCGCGTCGAGGTGTGCGATGGTCTGGACAACGACTGCGACGGCGCTGTGGACGAGCAGCCGACGTCCGATGCCGCGAGCTGGTTTGCTGACGCAGACGGCGACGGTTTCGGTACGGGTGAAGCCGTGGTGGGCTGCCGCCCTGCGGGTGGCGTGTGGGTGAATCAGGGCGGTGACTGCAATGACACCTCCCCGCTGATTCGGCCCGGGCTCGCGGACACCTGCGACGGTGTCGATACGGACTGCGACGGTGCCATCGACGAGGATGCACCCGAAGCGGTGACGGTGTACGACGACGCGGACGGCGATGGGTTCGGAGACGATGACACCGCGTTCACGACCTGTGCCCCCGACCCGGGAGCGGTGACCGAAGGTGGCGACTGCGATGATGCAGACGCCGACGTCAGCCCGGCCGCGCGTGAGGTCTGCGACGATAGCGTGGACAACAACTGTGATTTTGCCAGCGATTGCGATGATGCGACCTGCGCTTCGGCGTTCCTGTGTGTCGAGCCGGACTGCACGTCACGCTCGATCGGCTCGCGCAGTGGGCTGAACGCAGCGGTGGGCTCCAACCGCACGACGACGAACTCGACGACCGGTTCATGCGGTGGCTCGGGTCGCGATGAAATTGTGACATGGACCGCCCCCGCAGCCGGTCGGTATGTGTTTGATACCCTTGGAACGGTCTATAATACCGTACTTTACGCCCGCGATATCAATTGTGCCGGCCCCGAGCTGGCGTGCAACGACAACATCGGGACAGGCACCGGCGCCGCGCGCAACGCCTCGCGCATTACGCTGGAGCTGGAACGCGGACAGACCATCGCGCTCGTGGTGGACGCGGCAGGGGCCGAGGCGGTGGGTGACTGGGTGCTGAACATCGGCTCGGGCGAGCTGTGCGACGACCGAATCGACAACGACGGCGACGCCGCGATCGACTGCGCTGACCCGGACTGCGCGGCCAACTCGGCCTGCACGTCGCTGGGTTGCCCGAACGACGCCATAGGCTCGGCGGTGGGCCTTGGCGTGTATGGCGGAACCACGGTCGGGGGTGACTTCAACAGTGAAGGCAGCTGCGGCGGTCGTGATTCGCAAGACGTGACGCTGAGCTACACGGCAGCCACGAACGCTTCGTACACGTTCTCGACCAATGGCTCGGCGTTTCCGACGCGGCTTTACCTGCTGCAAGAGTGCGGCGGCGACGAGCTGGCGTGCAACTTCGTGAACGGCAACGCCAACGCGGCGGTAACGACGCCGCTGACCGCAGGGCAGACGGTGATTCTGGTAGTCGATGGCCAGAACGGCCGCTCGGGTGAGTTCCTGGTGAGCGTGGCACGAGGCGAGGTCGGCTTCTGTTCGGACTCGGTCGATAACGACGCTGGCGGAGGCACGGACTGCGCTGACCTTGAGTGTGAGCTGGACTCGGCCTGCTGTGCGACCGATGTATTTGAGCCCAATCAGGGAACCACAGCGGCGCCGTCCACACCGCTGACGACGTACGAAGCGAATCGTGATGCCCTGCTGACAGTGGCCAGCAATGATCCCGACCTGTTCAACCTGCCGGTTTGCGCGGGCGCCGAGGTGCGCATCACCGCCGACTTTGTGCATGCGGGTGGCAATATTGATCTCGCGCTGCTGGCGAATCTGGGAGGGTTCACCACGCAGGTGGCATCGGCGACGTCGACGACCGACGACGAGACGCTGATCTTTACGGTGCCAGGCCCGGTGTTCCCCGGCGCTCCGACACTGGATCGCGTGTTCCTTCGGGTCACGATGAATGAAGCGAACCGTTGCAGCGACTACCGTCTGTCGATCACGGTGGATCGCAGCGACTGCGGCTAGGCCGCGCTTGCCCCGGCAAAATGGGCAGGCTAGGGTAGCGGCTCGTCTGGCTGCCCTGCGAACCCCGCGCACCTCAACCGCGTATTGTCCGGGACCGTATTATGCATCGTGCTCTTCGATTGTCTGTGTGTGGCGCGCTTGTGCCTCTGGCTCTGGTGGTCGCTTGCACGTCGGTGCAGGCTCAGTCCCCCGATGTGGCCACCATCGGGCAGCCCGTCGTGTACGGGCAGGATGACCGTCGCGACGTGTACCAGGTCAGCGATGACGCGATTCGTACGCTGGCGACGGAATCGGTGGTGACGCTGGTCAACCGTTCGGCGCTGAACGCCACCGATCCCAATCAGGTTCGATTTGCGGCGGCGACGCTGGGCCAGAACTTTGACCTTTGCGCCGGCGAAGCGTTTGCCGACCAGCCGGCCGCGGGCTTCTGCTCGGGTTCGCTCATTGGTCCCGATCTGGTGTTGACCGCCGGTCACTGCATCAATGACGCCAGCTGCAGTCGTGTCAGCTTTGTGTTCGGCTACCACATGGCCGCCGCCGGGCAGCTGAACACCGTGACGACGCAGGAGATCTTCTCGTGTGCGCGGGTAGTTGCGCGGGTCGAGAGCGACGCGCTGGACTATGCGGTCGTGCAGCTGGATCGAAGCGCTTCGCCCCGGTTTACCCCCGCAACGGTGCGTGTGGGTCCGCCTCTGGCCGCGGGAACGCCCCTGGTGATGATCGGATCACCGAGCGGTCTGCCGGTAAAAATTGATGACGGTGGTGCGGTGCGCACGCCGCAGCAGGGAAATTACCTGATCGCGACGACGGACAGCTTCGGCGGCAACTCCGGCTCGGCAGTGTGGGAAGCGAACTCGCTGGATATCATCGGTATTTTGACCGCTGGCGAGACGGACTACGTGCAGGACGGCAATTGCACGCGCGCCAACGTGTGCAGCGAGACCGGGTGCGACGGTGAAGACGTGTTGTACGTCGGGCCTGCCATCAATGCGTTTTGCCAGGTCGGAACCGACGAGAGCCTCTGTGGTAGCGCCGCCCGCTGCGGGGATGGATATTGCGCATACAACGAGAACGTCTCGTCGTGCGACGCTGACTGCAACGCGGTTGGTTGTGGCGACGGCGTGTGCGGGGTGAGCGAGTGGGCCACCTGCGATCAGGATTGCCGTATCGTCATTCCCGACGGATGGGAGTGCGACCCTTCTTATTACGATACTGGCGACGGTTGTGACTGTAACTGTGGCAGCGTGGAAGACCCGGACTGTGGTGATCCCGAGCAGGAGCGCATCAACTGTGATGACGCGCTGTGCGCCGCCCTTCCGGCTGGTGGCCGACAGGATTTTCCCGTTTCGAACGTCTGGTTGTTGTTCGCCGCGTTGGTCGGGGGACAGGCAGGGCGTCGGTTGTTCCGCACCCGCACTCCGGTTCAGCACTCATGATCGACCTGCAGGTACCCTGGCGCACATGCCGATTCGCTTCCCTCGACCTGGAGACGACGGGCAAGGACGTCGAGAACGACCGGATCATCGAGGTCGGCATTGTTATTTTTGAGAATGGCGAAGTCGTCGAGCGATTTCAGCGGCTGGTGTATCCCGGGATTACGATCCCGCAGGTCGTGGTGGAGCTCACCGGCATTACCAATGAAGATGTCGCTGGTGCGCCCCCGCTCGAGTCGATCCTGGACGATATTCGGCGGTCGATTCAGGGAATTCCGCTGCTGGCGTACAATCACGAGTTTGACCTGAGCGTGCTGACCTCTGAGTTTCGTCGGCTGGGCGACACCTTCGAGGTGCCACCCTGCATGGACCCGTTTCCGTTCGTTTGGGAGTATCTGCGCGTCGCCAAACTGACCTCAGACGCCAAACTCGGCACGGCCGCGGGTTATTTCCAGATTCCGCTCGATGCCGCTCACCGCGCTGACCACGACGCCGAAGCGGCAGCCCGGGTGATGTTCGAGCTGCCAACGGTGGCGACGCTGCCCGACCGTCTGGGCGACCTGCTGAGTATGCAGCGCGCGCTGATGCAGAAGGTGTCCGAGCACTTTAACCGTTTTCGTCGCAATCAGAACGCTGCACCCCGCGCCAATGTGCTGGGGCAGAGCGAGGTTGTCATTGAGCTGGGAGCGGCTTACATCTACGGCGACGAGACAGACCCGATTCGGGCGCTGTTTCAGCGCATCCCTGACGTGCGTGACCGGCGGTAACGGCCGACGCGCCTTGCCCCCGGCCGAGCTGCATGTCTACCGAACCCACGTTGGCGCCCGTTGTTCCGAAGGTCCGCGTGCTCTCTGGCGCACCGGCGGCCATGAGTCTCGCGCAGCAGATCCAGAGTTTTCTGGATGACCACACGGCCATCGTCGCGCCCCTGACGACTGCACGGTCTCATGCGAGCTGGCAAATCAACACCACGGGCGACAAGTCGGCCTCGGCCGACTGGGTCGAGGCCGATCG
>JAGWVZ010000184.1 GCA_018970625.1 Myxococcales bacterium
CATGACCTGCGAAAGACCGGCAATATCTGACATGATAACAATCGGGAGTTGAGTACCGGAGGAGGGATTCGAACCCTCACGTCCTCACAGACAACGGATTTTGAGTCCGCCGCGTCTACCATTCCGCCACTCCGGCGAGGGGGAGCGCGCCTGATACCGACGTGCCGCCTGACTGTCAAGCTGCCGTTACGCCGCGCAGCGATGGGCAACCACAACACCCTATTTTCAATATCAAATCCCGAAACAGCACGTGGTCGACCACCGCGCCGGTCACCGTTTCAACGCAACATATTGATTTCATGAACAAATTCCAAATCAGCACGTAGTGGCCGACCACTGTGTCGGCCACCGTTTCAACGCAACACCCTGATTTTGCCTCTCCCAGCGCCCCGCTGCACCCGCCCACAAATGCACGCAAACCGCCGAAATCACGGCGCAATGGGCCGACACGGTGGTCAGCCCCAACGGCGGGACAACGTCGACTGGCAAATGCGAACCACCCCTTCTTCGCCTACAGATGGCACCACACCGTTCTCCGCCTGCGCATGACACCACCGCGCCCGCTCAGCGCACCAACATGGGCACGTGCACCGCCCTGCCAAAAGGAACAGGGACTGGAAGGGTCAACAGCCAGAGCACGGGCCAGTCAGGCGGCTCGTCGGGGAACACCCCCATGCCGTCTGTCACAAAGAGCAACACGTCGGGGCTTGAGTCCTGTAACGCGTTGAATACAGGTCGGAAATCAGTACCGCCGCCACCGTTCACCTCCCAGCTCTCAGGTAAAGGGTCGCACTCCGACAGCATCACATCCGCTTCAATGCTCTGATCGCAGGCGATCAGCCGCACATCGTACGCGTCAAATCGACTCAGCACCTGCCGCACCAGCGTCACCACCTCGCGCAGCGACTCCCACATGGAGCCCGACACATCCACCGCAATGCACGCCGTCAGCCGCTGCCCCCGAACGCTGGGCAAATACAGACCTCGGTGAATATGGCGGCGCGACGGTCGATTCCAGTCCGCCCTGCCCGATCGGGTGGGCTCCAGAAACTCCTGCAGCAGCTGGTCCCACGGCAGCAGCGGCACGTCGCCGGCCTCGCCCTCCTGCCAGGAGTGCGTCACCAGCCTGGTCATGGAAGACTCCAGCGACTCGGCGAGTGTCGTCGCCGTGGAAACGGCATCCGGATCAGGTTCCAACATCACGTCTGGATCGCGCAACCCCTGAATATCGCGGAGCCAGGCCGGCTGTCGTCGCGCACTCGACCTTGTCGGCACGTCCATATCCTCGTCCGCAGAGTCCTCATCCGGGCCCCCGGGCTCGGGCTTGTCCCAGATGTGGCCACCGCGACGTCGGTCGATGAGCGGACGTTCGCGGATCGCCCGGCTCAGCTCGCCGTAACCCTTCCCCAGCTCCTGGTACCAGCGCTCTGCCGCACGATGCACCGGCGGCTTCAAAAACCAGCCCCCCGCCACAGGGGTCATGCCGTGCGTCATCAGGATATGGTTCACCTCGAGGTCGCAGGCGATATTCCAGCGGCGCACCTCTCGGTCGGCGGCGCGAAAGCCGTGCAACAAAAGGTTATGCCAGACCTCGTGCGCATACAGAAACGCGCATTCATCGTCGCTCAAACTTTGTAAAAACAAAGGGTTGAAGTACATTGCCACGCCGTTTGTACATGCCGTGGGCACTCGTTCGTCCAGCACTGCAAATGAGGGGTATTGCAGCAGGGCGGCAGCACACCCTGGCAACATCATCATGCACTGCGACCGCGCATGCTGAAGACGCCGGACTCCCTCTTCGAGCACCTGCATCCGTTGCAGCTCGGTCATCGGCACCGGAGCCGTTTTCGGCGCACGCTCACGGCGATCCCTCGCTACCGCGGTAGTTTTCCCGGCCTGTTTCGTGCTCATCACCGCCCTCCTTCGACTTGCGAGCGCTGCTTCAGCCTCGCCAGTGCCTGCCGGGTTGCCGGGGAGGCCTGCGTTGCAGGAGCAGTAGACGTCGGCTGGGCGCTGCCCTGTACGGCCGATTGCTCACCGTCGATGGTCGGAAGCTCAGGCAGCGGCTGCATGGCCCCTGACTGCGACTGAAACAACGACGCAAACCGCGCCAGCCACTCCTGATAACCCGACAGCCGGGACATGCGATACACGAGCTTTGGTTGCCATGTGCGCAGCGCCAGCATCATGCCATACACGGCGTGATCCTCGGTCATATTCAAGAGCAGTTTCAGGAAGTTGGCCAATGCATCCGGCACGCTGCCCAACACCTGGGGTACCGTCTTCACCAGCGACGTCAGCAGCTGATGCATCTGGTCTGCCTCTTGCGGCCAGTCGTCGTAACTTCCCGTCGTGAGCAGCTCGACGATGGGAAATCGCCGAATCCGACGTCGCTCCCACGCCCGAAAGGTCGCCGCAATGCCCGGACCGATCAGGCCGGCATACACAAGCTCGTGCATGTCCTCGTGCAGCTGCGGCAATACATGCTGCCGCATGACCGCCAGACGCTCCCACGAGCGAGGCGAGGGCCAACCGCGCTGTGCGCTGGCAGGCATGCCAAACAGGTGCTGCGGGTATTCCTCAATAAAATCGCAAACATCCTCGTCCAGCTCAACGCTGCGCGCCCACGTCACCCACGACGGCGCGTGCGCCTTCATCTCGATATGAAGGAACCGGTTGGCCAGCGCGGCCGACATCGTTGTCACCACCGACGCGTCGCTCGCCCGGTTGCCGGCACCGCACAGATACCAACCGTCTGGCACCTGATAGGTGTCGCCGAGCCGCCGATCCAGCAGCAGCTCGTACGCGGCCACCTGCACCGCACGATCTGCCGACGACAGCTCGTCGAACAGAATGATGCCGCGGCTCTGCGGGTCACGCGGCCACTCGGACGATACCAGCCAACGCACCTGGTCGCCGTCGGGCACCGGAATGCCGCGCAGGTCAACCGGTTCACGCTGCGCCAGCCGCACATCCACCAGCGGTACACCCAGCTCGTCGCACACCGACCGAAACAGCGCCGACTTGCCAATGCCGGGCGGACCCCACAGCATCAGCGGCGGCAACTGCCGCGCCAGCTCGGGTCGGGCCCACAACAGCTGCACCTGCTGCAACAGCAACGCACGAAGATCGGTCCATGTAGCCGAAGCGACATTCATTTCCTGTACTTTCATAGGAACACTCCCCAGGGCAAACCCACGATTTCGTGGAACACAATCCAGCCACCCGCTCTCTTCACACCGCGACTCAGAACAACGCGCCCACTTCCGTGTTGCTGACTGTTTCGTCGGCGAGCTGCCCGGTAGTCAGCCCAGGATCGTCAGACCCGGCATAGCTGAAACAAGGCTGTTGCGGCTTCTGCGCCAGCATCAGCACCACCGTCTGAATCAACGCTGCGCCCTGCGCAGGCTCGCCTTCCACCGGCCGCATACGAGTCAGCTCGGTCAGACACTCCGCCGCCCGACGACATCCATGGCGGTGCATGGCACCCAGGACGGTCGCTGCTGACATGCGCCACAGCGTCACTTTCACCACTTCGGCCAGCAGATCGGCCAATTCAGCCGCTTGTTGTCGTTCCGGGTGCCGCAACAACAGCGAAACAACGAGCATCAATGCTTCGCGACCCCCCGCTTCGATGTCGCCGCGCGCCTTGCGATGACTCACCCCAAAGCCCCTGTGCCGAATCGCCGCGTGACATTGCTGCACAAAGAGCTCACGCACCAGCTGCTGCTCATCGACAGACAGACCGGCGTCCAGCATGACCAGACACAACGCGGCGAGCGACGACGGCGTGACCGACTCGCACATCGCATCCATCGCCTGCAGAGGCGCCTCGACGCCCTGCGACACGCACCGCAGCCACAGGCGAACATCGTCCGACCAGCCGCGCAAGGCCAGGTCAGCCGGAAAATCCCACCACCACGCCTGCGGGTGACCACCATGATGCAGCGCGCGCAGCGAATCCCGACGCTGCCACAGCTCGTCGCCATGCATACCCAGCTCGGCGGCGATACACATCGTGCGCAGCGCAATCCACAGGGTGGAGCGATTGCGAGTGCTGCAGGCCCAGTCGAGCACAGCGGCTGCAGTGGGCGCATGACCCGACTCCAACAGCTGCCGAGCTTCCTCGGGTGTGCGGGGTGACAACAACAGCCGTGCGTCACCCGACATATTCGGAACCGGGCCGCCCACCACGTTCAGGTCTGTGCTGCCCAGCTGTCCGTGCAGCGACTTCAGCTCGCTGCACCCGTGCAGACCAAGCTGCACGGGGCTGCCCACATAGAGGAAGCGCACCGGGCAGTTTCGCATCGAAATCCGGTGCCAGTGACCTCGCGCCACCAGATCTTCGGCGCACAGCCCCTGAATGCGCAGGTGGCGACCGTATAGCTCGATCAGGCGTAACTGTGGATTGTCCACGATGTGCAAGCGCTGCACGGACTCACCGACGAGCTTCGTGAACGAACAGCCCACGAACGACACGGAGGGCATCGCCTTGCGCAGCTCGACGTACGACGGGTACGTGACTCCATAGGCGGCCAATCGTCGTGCCAACGCCTTCTTTTTCAGCACGTTGGTCGTTCCGGCCCACGTTCCACCAGCGTACACCACAAGCTCCGGTGTTTCGTCGGCATAGAAGGCGGTCGCGTGGGTAATGCGAGCGTCGTCCCAGGGTGCCTCGCCAATGCGAAGGCACTCACGAATCTCCAGCCGCGTGTCACTCTCTTCGGTGGGTAAACAGGCATCCAGCTCCTGCACCAGTCCGCTGATGTACAGTTGTCCTACCTGCGTATCCGACCACACACGAACCACCGCTCCCGGTCCCTCGGGCGGCACCACAAGGCGATACAGACCACCACGCTCCACCAGCCGCACGTGCAAGCCAGGCGCACACCCCGACACATTCAGCTGCTTCACCGACGCAGGCAACAGAATGTCCACCGCCCGCAGCTCCGGCGCGAGCAGCTGCACCTCATCAACGTCTGCAGGCAGCTGCATCAGGTCCAGCCCTGTGCCTCCGTCCACCAGATCGCCCAGCTCCGCGTCTGTCAGCACCAGCCGGCGCGATCTGATCCGTTCGCCCATTCGGACGTCTTCGATTCGATGCATTTGAGGGATTCGCACGACATGACTCCAGGCAGGGAGAGCGACACTCACAACTCCATGAACACCTGAGAGACACCGCTGCTGACCAATCTTACGAGATCTTCTGCATATTTCCGTGCCCTTGGCACATGGCTTGCCAATTCATACCGATTCGTCCAGTTTCGCGGCCCTTTGTGCCCGCCCCCCTCACTGCCAGGATCAGACCTACAATGACTCGTTGGACTACCGCCACTGCGGCACTCGTGCGAAGCTCGCCTCTCTGAAAGGCGGCCGAGGCAAACTTCATGTTCGAGCGCACCCGCACACTCACTCTCATGCGTCACGCCCCGACCGACGCCGTACGCACCCGCCTCACCGAAGTCGCGGACAACGAAGCCGAAGCCGACGTAGCACGACGCGCGGCGCACAAGAGTCTGGGACCAATTGAGGAGTAGGGGTATTTAGGGAGTTATGTGTTCGGGCGATTGATTCCGACGGCGAGGCTGTCGCGAATAGCGTTCTCGACTGTGATCGCCGTGAATGGACCTCATCGCATGACCTCATGCCGAAGTCGGCTGTTGCATCACACCAGGGTTCGCGCATAGCACTACACAAGCAGTTTTTGCGTGACAACCCTGAGCACGGCGTATTTTTGGAGACGCGGCCTGCCGCGACTATTGGAAATAGCGTGACGAAAGGGTTACATTCATACTTGCAATTGAAAAAATTTTGTTACTTTCGGGAAAACGAAAAACCCAGCATTGACAGCCGCGTACCGGCTTTCTCCAACTCAGCAATCAACCGCGAGAGGTGATTAGTTGAGCCATTGAGGTGCAGTATGTGGACAGGAGTGTGGAGCGTAGCTCTGGCGTTATGTCTGTGTGTTGTGACGGGCTGCAGCGAGGAGGCGACAGAAACCGATGACTCTGCCGTCGTTTCTGAGGCTGTGAGTACTCACGCGGCCGTGGAAGGTTCCGAATTGCTGTTGATGGAGCCTATAGAACGACTGCACGAGGTAGGCCGCACGGCAGTTTTTCGTTGCTTAGAGGGCGCCTGCGAAAGCGCAGAAGAGTACATTTTCTCAAATGGCCCAGTCGACGCTGCCTCTGCGCACTACTATCCTGACTGGGCCTTTGCCAATGATGTGAACGACCCGGAGGCGGCTGAGCACATCCTGGGGCAAACGCGTCGTTGGCTCGAAACGCAACCGCCCGATGCCCTTGTTGAAGTCACCGTGCAGTTACGAGAGCAGCCGTTCGACTTCAGTCAGTTCGGCGGTGGTCTGTCGGACCGGGAGCGGGCAACGGTGTTTGAGCTACGACAATCGCAGATTCGGCCGGCGCAGGATGAATTCATCGCGGCATTAGAGCGGATTGACGCCGAGGTCGTGGGTCGGGGCATGATCCTGAGTATCGTTGATGTTCGGCTGCCTGCATCGGCGGTAATGGGATTGATGGAACTGCCACACACTCTTTATGTCGTCGGTGTTCACGAGGTCCGTAGCGACCAATTGGATGGAAGCGAACGCGAGACAGCAATGGGTGCTCAAAATAGTGTGCCTCAGGGAGAGTCCGGCGGTTTGAATGGAGGGCCGATTCGTGTTGCCGTTATTGAGGTGGACAACGACACGATCTCTCCTGTGAACACGCTCAATTCCAGCCACGTGGGCTGGCTGGACTATCCTGGGGGGCCAAGCCGCATTCGCGAAACGGATTTCTGCTCCTACAATGCTTTCGGTAACGTCGTTTGCAATAATACGGCCTCCGGTACGGCGAGTACCCATGGTACTTCGGTTGCGTCGATCCTGATGGGGAGCATCGAACAGGGGCAGGATAGTCTATACCCAGGAGCCAACACTGCCGCGCAAAATGCTCGAAGCGGTTTGGCTCGGGAGGCCGAATTGCACTACTACCGCTGTGAGGACAATTCCAATCGGGTCCGAGTTGCTCTGCAGGGCAATCGAGTTCTACGTGGCCTCCACCGGGACGCCAGACAGCACACGCAGCAGATAGTCGCGGTTCCGCCCCGCCTTCTTCCTCTTGTTGGCGACCCCAAGCTTGCACGTGGTCTCGATCTTCAACAGATTGGTGGCCA
>JAGWVZ010000185.1 GCA_018970625.1 Myxococcales bacterium
GCGGAGTACTCCACGACCTCCACACGATCGCGAAGGCCGTTTGTGATGCCCGAACCTTCGAGACCCGCGATCGGGTTCTGAAGGCGGCTGGACAGCTGCACGTGTGCAAAGCGAACCAGCTCGGGCCTCGATGTGGTCGTGCCCGCAAGATTCGTGGGGTCGGTTGTACCCTGGTCGTCGTTGATAGCCGAGTCGAGGGTCATGTTGGTGAGCGGCTGGCCGACCAGCCCCTGACGTTCATCAAACCAGATCTGGAAGTCCACGATGTTCGAGCCGACGACGATGCGGTCCAGCACGGTCCCGTCGTAGGTCTGCTCTTCGCGCACCAGCACGGTGGTGTTTGGATTCTCAGGGTCGCGCGCGACGTAGTATCGAACAGAGTGAAGTGGAACCACACGGCGACCGGGCGACCATGGACTCCCGAAGTCACATCGCACGCCAGCGAAATCGGTCACGGTGTCCCGAATGGGAACCCGCAAGACGTCGGCCTGCCCAGGCACGGCCGACGCCGGGGAGCTGACCACCGAACGAACAAACTGAACGGCGTCGTTGCGCGAGTACACGGCGAGAATCGAACCCGAGAAAATGGGAGACGCGATCGCGCTGACTTCGGCCTCGGTCAGCGCTGCTCCGCCGCCAAAACCATGCTGGACACGAAGCTCCGTGGGCTGTGTGAGCAGCACAGGGAAAGACTGCTCGGCGCGATAGGCGCCAAAGAGCACCAGCTCGTCGGGCGCCCGCCCTTCACCGTTCACCATCATGATCGCCGTCGCACCATTGTCCGTCGTCGGCGGAACCCACGTGTTGGCGTCATCGACCACCCGGAGCGCCTGCAGCAGCGTGCCAGCCGGCGCCCCACACACCTGGATGCCGTTCGGATAACTCTCGATTTGCGCGTTGGGGATCGTCAGAAACGACGCGCGGCGCAGGTCGCTCTTGATGAGGTCCATGGCAAAGTTAAGCTGGTCGGTCGCCTGGGTCGCATCATTCTGAATCTGAAACGTCCGCGACGAGTTTTGCGACACCGCAAAAACTGCCAGCAGGACGATCGACGACAGCACGACCGACACCAGAATCTCCGTCAGCGTGAAGCCACGCTGCGCCGTCTCTCGAACGTGCACGTGCGGGAGTTTCATTGCGGCATCCTCACTGGTCCAGTCGCCCGAACCTCATAAAAGTCGCGAAGAAGCACAGCATCATTCAGCGCCGTCAGCCGGGAGCAGTCGTTTCGGAGCGCCTGCTCACCCGCACGATTTCGGGGCCACCGCACCATCACCGTCACGCGGGCGAAGGTCGGCCCACGAAGCCAGTCAGCCAGATAATTCAGGCAGAATTTGCTGTTACGGCCCCGATAGTCGTTCCAGCGCGCCGCATCATCCTGCGCCAGCCCCAGATCGTTCCAGGTTGGTTGACGACCGCCCGCCACACCCACGGGCTTCGGTGGGAAGGCCCATGTGTCGGTGATGGTCGTTCCCATCGCGCCGTTCAACCACGCGCCGGCGCCATAGTCACCCGGGTCACCCGACTGGCCCCACATCAGCGCATCGCGCTGAAGACGCTCCAGCGTTGTCTCGGCCAGCTCGGTCGCCGCGCGGAGGTCATAGCTGGCGCGGTTGGTCTGAATCGCCGTGGCCTGCATGGCGAAGACCGCCAACAGACCGACCGTCATCAGGAGCACTCCGATCAGCACCTCCAGCACCGTAAAACCACGCCCTGCCCTCTTGCAAGGGCTGGCGGTCCGGCGCTGGGCACGCTCCTTCATGACCATGGGTGTACGCTGCATAGAGTGCCTCATCACCGCCTCAGGGCAGCCTGAATTCAGGCGCCAGTACTTCGGAAAGACCGTTGAAATTCGTCGCGAGCGTCATGCGGTAGGGTGTCTCGGCGCACGCACCGTTCGCACACGTCAGCGGCAGCAGCTCAATGTAGCCGCGCCCCCCCAGTCCGCTCACATCCAGCGGTGCCAGCGGCCGTCCCGTGCCGGCGTCCACGATGCGCCCCGTCGGAAGAAAGCACAGGCGCAGGTTGGCACCCGCCGCAGGCTCTACCCGCATGATCGCCACATTGCGCGCCTGACGGCTGTACGCAGTCGGGTCCATGATCCATTCACCCGACGGCTCCGCCGTACCCGGAACACCGTTACACAGGTTGTTTGCGCTCTCAAACCACCGCACCAGAGAAGCGGCTTCCGTTCCGCCCGCCGTAAACTCGACCACCACCGCGCGGCTCTGGGTGAGCGCACGCGCCCGAGATTCCTGAATCAGATCAGACAGCTGCGAAGCCACATACCGCACGTTTCGACCGTCGTTCTGACGTCCGAGCGCCGCAACGCCCACCATCGCCAGAATCGACATCAACGTCATCGCCACCATCAGCTCCACAATCGTGAAGCCCGTGTACGGCCGGTGCCGTCGCGGTGATGTGTCTCGCATGCTGCCTCGCTCGTTGCGGCCAAACCGCTGTTCCTGAACTCATTGTACGCAAGCCCCGTGCCACGTGCCTGCTATCCATGACCAATCACCAGATCCACAATCGTATCAGCCTCTTACAAAAGCCTGACTCCCACAGACTCCACAACCGGGTTCACCAGACTCGCCTCGCATTGCAAACTTTGCGTAGCATCCGCGAACCTTCGTTGTAACCATTCACCGTCCATGGGATAACGCGCCAACTTCCCGCGATCCTGCTGCACCTCATGCCGTCTCTTCGACTCCAGCGGACACTGCTGCTCGCGCTCCTCGCGCTCGCAGGCCTGTTGCCGCTACCTGACACGAATTCGGCTCACGCACAGGCCTCGACCACCTTTCGCTCTAACACAGCCATCTCGGCCCAGCAATTTCGCGGGACCACCGGGAACATCGCCCGTCGCACGGTCGACGAACGGCTTCAAACCACCGTCGTGTCGGCTAACCATCGACTGCAAGCTTTTGTTTCTGCACGCTTTCGCTTCGACCACGCAGCCGCTGCCACCCCCGATTGGCCTCTCGGCGACGAGCGCCAGCTGGAGCCTTCCCTGGAATCAGCCTGGCTGACATGGCGACCGCTTCAGGCCATCTCACTGCGCACTGGCAGGCAGGACCTGCTGGACTCACACCTGCCCGCTCGCATCGATGGGGCCCGACTCGACCTCGAGTTGCCGGCCCACCTGCGGCTCAGCCTCGTCGCCGGGCTACGCACCGACTCCCTGCGCCGGCGTGTCGACGACCCCGCGTTTGACCTTGACCATGACCCTGAGACGTCTGCTCAGGCCGGTGCCGGCAACCTGCTCGCCGAAGTACAGCTCGCCTGGACCAGACCCCTCGCAGCCATGCAACTCACCGTGCGCGACGAACGCGCCGTGCGCGACGACCTCCTCTTTGGCCGCCGCATCGGCGCCAACCTGCGACTTGGACGGCTCGCTGCACCGCACATCAACACCCTCTACAGACACCACCTGCTCTTACAGGTGCCCGAAAAAGCACAACTTTCAGCCCTTGTCCCGCTGAAAACCGGGCGACGACTTGAGCTCGGTGCAGCGCTCGACCGCGTCATCCTGCCGTTCGATTCCCCCTTCATCATCTTTGGCACCGGAGCATCGGCAGACGCCTTCGCAGCCCTCGACCTGCGCTCCGAAGCAGGTCATCGGTTCGCCGGGGCGCTGGTCGCGCGCACCACCACCACGGACCCCACTGCCCTACCCTGGCGCGGAGACGCCCGCGCTCTGCTGGGAGCACGCACCTCGGCCTCGGGCAACGCCCTGCAAAACCGCATGGTCTGGGACACCACCGCACAGTTCTTTGCCGCCCCCGATGGCGTGCACCAGCGCGTTCAGCTCGGCGGGGGAACCGCCTGGGCGCTGCGGCGTGGTCCCGATCTGCAGGCCCGTATTCAGGCGCAATACGCGTTCGACGACCGCGCGGGGCTCACTCGACGTCAGTGGGGCCTATGGTCGCTCGCGGGGGCGCGCTTCCGTATTTCGGATTTCATGCGCGTTGACGTGGTGGCTCAGGCCGGCGTGGATAACGGCGCGCGCGTCGCCATCCGAAGTCTGGTGCTCGCCGACATCCTGCTCCCCGGATACCAACCGTGAATCAGCCGCTGGCCTCTTCCATCGCGGCCGTTGCGACGCTGACGGGTATGCTGCTGCTGGCCCTGCTCACCCGCGCGCAACCTTTGCGTACCGGTCAGGAACCACCGGAGCCGTTCCGGGGGATATTCCAGAGTTCCTCATGGAATCAAAGAGTTGCAGCACCCGACAGCCACTCCGCAAATTTTGCATACACCCATGGCACAGCCCTGCATACCGATGAACAGGACTGTGCATCGTGCCACACCGAGACCTTCTGCACCGACTGTCACGTCGGACTGACAGCTCCCATCGCCATTCACCCGCCCGGCTTTCTGTCGCTGCACGGCCCCGAGGCGCTCGCGCGCGCGGCCGATTGTGCCTCGTGCCACACGACCTCGCGCTTCTGCGCGGAGTGCCATCAGCAATCCGACCTGACGACCGTGCCCGGCTCCGCCCCACCTCCGGGCTTTCAGGCGCACCCGCCAGACTGGCTGGATGCCACCTCGGCATGGTCTCACGGGCCCGAGGCGCGCGCCAATCTGCTCTCGTGCATGTCGTGTCATACCGGCACCGATTGCGCCGATTGCCACGTGACCGTGAACCCCCATGGCCCTGGCTTTGAAAGGCAGTGCCGTACCCTGCTGGACTCAGGCTCACCGGTTTGCGCCGACTGCCACACGGGTCAGGCGACGCTGCCGCTGGAGCAGCTTCCTTCGCATCCCGCGTGTCAGCGCTGAACGTTCAGCGGCAGCACAACACTTGCATCCGGCACGGGACTGCTTCAATACCGGCGCGCTCTCCCCCGCATGCAGGACGCCCTCCATGTCTGATATTGTGCACGGTCCTGGATACGCCGCCTGGCGGTCGCTCGCGGAAGCCGACCTCAAGGGCGCTTCGTTCGATAAACGCCTTGTGTCTCAGACACTTGAAGGTTTGCGGGTCGAACCTCTCTACGATACGGCGACACAGACCGCGCCGCTGCCACTGGCTGCCACGCCCGGGTTCAGGCCGGGCACCATCGTCATGGCGTCACCCGAAGCGATGCAGCACGTTCAGGACGATGTGCAGGGCGGCAGTCTGGCTCTGCTGCTGTGCGAGCCCGGCGTGCGGCTGGGTTGCGCGGCCGCTCCCCACGCAGCCGAGACCCTGGACGATCTGGCCACCGCCGGGCTTGAGGCCGGTCTGACGGCATCGTTTGAGGTGCGTGCGCCGCTCGGCATTGATCTGGCGCGCGCCTTCCTCCTGGTGCACGGCGCCGATGGGCTGGCCGGCAGGTTCAGCGGTTCGTTCTCTGTCGATCCACTGGCCGATGCGCTGGAGCTGGGCGAGTCGTTTGATCCCGCACCATGGCTGGGCACCGCCATCGACCTGGCGCGCGCGGTCACCGACGCCGCTCCCGACGCCCGCGTGCTCATGGCGTCCACGCATCGCCTGCACGACGCAGGTGCCGACCCGGTGCTCGAGCTGACCACCGCACTGGCCAGTGGTCTGGCCTGGCTGCGCGCGGGCGAACGCAGCTCACTGGACGCTGCTCGCGTGCACACGTCGCTGACCTTTCGCATGGCATCCGGACGTGACTTCGTCCTGGAGGTGTGCAAGTTCCGGGCGCTGCGTACCGCCTGGGCGCGGCTGCTCGAG
Organism: Myxococcales bacterium; assembly: GCA_018970625.1. The sequence goes on from JAGWVZ010000185.1 coordinate 5,687, forward strand.
CTGGCCGGCGCCGACGCGTCGATTCCAGCGGTCGTCGAAGCGGTGACTTCGCGGCGCACGCTCACGCGGCTGGACGTGTATAACGGCATGGTGCGCGGCACGATCGAAGCCGCCGCTGCTGCCATCGGAACGGCCGACCGCGTGTTTGTCACGCCCTATGACGATGGCCTGGTCGAGGAGGCTTCGGCGGTGGCGCGACGACTGGCTCGCAACACCGCTCTGGTGGCCGCATACGAGTCGCATCTGGGCCACGTCGCCGACCCCGCCGCCGGGGCCTGGACTTTCGAGACGCTGACCGATCAGATGGCCACGCTGGCGTGGGAATGGCTCGGCGAGCTGGAAGCGGTCGGCGGTCTGGACTCGACCGCTGGTAAGAACTGGGTGCGAGCGCGCCTCGCCGGGCAGGTAGCCACGCGCGAGTCTGCCATCCGCAGGCGCAGCTACCCGATCATTGGGGCCGGCGACTTTGCGCTTGGCACCGAAGACGTGCTGGGCATGCGCGATGCGCCTGGCACCGGGGCACTGCCTGTTCGCCACGATGACGACGTCTGGCTGCAGCTGCGTAAACGAGCCGCGTCGCTGGGCCGACGGGCGAGCGTGCAGGTGGTGGTGCTCGGCGCTCTGGACGACGTGCGCGCTCGACTTTCATGGACGCGCACCGCGCTGGCTGCGGGCGGACTGGCGGTGGAGGAGCATGCGTGGCCGAGCTCCGACGCGCCGTTTCCGAGTCTTGCTGCCGCAAGCATTACCCTGTTGTGTGGCTCCGACGCGACCTGGTCGGAGTTGGCCCTCTCGGCAGCTGAGCAGGTCGCGGGGCAGGCCAGCAGGGTGCTGTTGGCGGGCCGCCCCAAGGACGATGCGACGCTGCGACAGGCGGGCGTGCATGATTTCCTGTTTGTCGGTGTGGATCTGGTGACGGTACTCTCGGGCGTGATGGACACTCTGGAGGCGGTATGACGACGATTCCTGACCCTCGGAAAGCTGGCTACCGCCGCGTCGCGCTTCCGTTTGCAGACCCCGCCGCACACGCTGACGCTGACTTTCTGACTCCCGAAGGGATTCGCATCGGCCGGTTTACGTCTCCCGACGAGTTGAGCGCCGACCGCGACCTGAGCAGCGACTGGCCTGGCATGGCGCCGTTCACGCGTGGCCCGTACAGCACCATGTACGCGGTGCAGCCCTGGACCGTGCGGCAATATGCCGGGTTCTCGACCGCCGAGGAGAGCAACGCGTTTTATCGACGCAATCTGGCGGCCGGTCAGAAGGGCCTGTCGATCGCGTTCGATCTGGCCACGCATCGCGGCTATGACAGTGATCACCCACGGGTCGTCGGCGACGTCGGCATGGCGGGCGTCGCCATCGACAGCATGGAGGACATGCGCATCCTGTTCAGCGGCATTCCGTTGAAAGAGATGAGCGTTTCCATGACCATGAACGGGGCCGTAATCCCTGTTCTGGCGCTCTATATCATGGCGGG
>JAGWVZ010000186.1 GCA_018970625.1 Myxococcales bacterium
CCTGCAACTCGGTGAGATAATCCCGCAACTCTGCGTTCTGCGGCGTAATCCTGAGCGCCAGTTCGAACGACTCCACCGCGCGTTCACGGGCGCCCTGCCGCAGCGCAAGTCGGCCCACGCGCTCATGCAGGCTGGCGTCGCCCGGGCACAACGCCAGCATGCGCTCGTATATCAACCGCACTCCATCCAGATCGCCCAGCGCCTGTCGCCATTCCGCCCTGATCTGCAGCACCTCGGCGCTGTGGGGTGCCAGCGCCTCGGCGCGCGAGAGCCAGGCGTCCACCTGACTCTCGTCCTGCGTTGCGATCGCATGGGCCACGAGCGTTCGCAACGCCCCGGTGTGTCCCGGGGCCTGCTGCAACATGCGCAGCGCCAGAACGGGTGCGAGGTCGGAGCGTTCGACGGTTTGCGCGGCATCCATCGCCGCAGACAGCAGCGCCGGACTATCGCCAAATGTTTCGAGCAACCCGAGCATGGCGTCGAGCGTGGCGTAAAACATCTGACCATCGTGAAGCACTCGCGCCGCGGCGTGCCGGACCTGCACGCTCCCGGGATACGCAGCGGCCAGGCGCAGCAGCTCACGGTCAGCATCCTGCATGGCCGAGACGCCCATCTCCGCAGCCCGAAGCTCGACCCATCGCAGACCGATATGGGCTTCTTCGCTGAGTGCGCGCGCTCGCTCGATCAGCTCCATGCGCCGCCAGTGCTCGCGCACAACGAAGCTCAGTCGGTAGAGCGACTCGGCGTCGATGTCGGGTTGCGCCAGAGCACGCTCCGACCACGCGAGCCATGGTTCAGAAGGATCGGCAGCCTGCAGGCTGTGCAGCACCCACGCGGCGCTGGCGAGCTGCGCGGCGTCCGTACTGTCGCCAAGCTCCAGCGCAAGACGGTCAGCCAGCGTCTGCGGCCGAGCCCACGGCTCGCCTGCGGCAGGCTGCCGAGCAGGTGGTGCCTGTTCGGGGATGCTCGCAACTACGTTTGCCGGCATGAAATCTGCGCCTAAAACGCGGGCGTGAAGGCCATAATTGCCCTCGGTTGTCGCTATTTTTATCATGAGCGCATGGCGCTGGCCGCGACGCAGCCGCAGCGGAATGCGGTCGCGCGAGTAGCCTCCACCCAGATGATCGGGCTGTTCTGCGAGCGGCTGACCGTCGAGCCAGACGCGGTACGAACCATCGACCGCCAGATCCAGAAATCCGTCGACGTTCGTCTGTGCCGTCAGCTCCGTGACCAGAATCGTGGCAGACGGTGAAGAGGGCTGCACCAGCTCATGCAGGTCCAGATACCCCTGCCCCGAATTGCTCTCTACGGCCTGCCAGCCGACCGCGATCGCGCGGCCCGGCCACGTCGCACCCGACGTCATGCCATTCGCCTCGGGGGGCAGAATCGCCGTCAGGCCACCGCCACCATCGTTGGGGAAGGGCCCGATGATGGACCACCTGTTGACGAGACCGAGCGCATCTTCCGTGGCGGCGACGGCTTCGACGTCGCCCAGGTTGCGCAGCGCTCCCGCCTGAAGAAATTGCAGGGCGGTGGCAGCGTCGGGGCCGGCGACTCCTTCAGCCAGCACCGATGTCACGAGGTCGGCCACCGTGGCAGAGGGCAACCACGGCATGAGCTCGACGGCCAGCATGGCGTCGGCCCAGGCCAACACACCCGTTTCTTGCCGGGTCGCCTGCAACAGCGTCTGCAGCCGCTGTTGCTCATGAGGCACAGCCAGGGTCTGCGCCCACGCGGCGTCTACCGGCAGGGTCGCTCCACTCACGGCAGACACTGCTGCCGCGCCAATCAAGAGGTGCAGGGTCACTCGAAGCAACGTCGACTTCCATGCGCCCATAACAGCCATGGAGCGTCGGTCGCGACGGGGCACCGGGGTCAGGGTTGTCATGTCCACCGAGTTTGGCATGCCATCACAGGGAGAGAAGATGCAGTGTGCTAAAAACACCCAAGGTTCCTTACATGACGCTACAGCCCGTGCCTATTCCGCCCTGCAAACCCGCGAAGCATGAGCAGGGCGTCGCTGGTTCGGTAGTCGGGACGTTCAGCTCAGACCATCGATCAAGTCGAGCAGCCTGGTCCCTTGTGCAACATCGCGAAGCGGCTTCAGCGCGGTGGCCGGGTCCGAGCCGACCATCATCAGCGACAGGTACGCCTCGGCCGACTCGGGGTCGGTGGTGAAGACGGCGCCCGACGAGATGCGCGTCTGTGCACCGGTGCCGACGGTACGTGGCGGAGCCAGCGTACGGAGCGTGTCAACGAACGCGGTACGGTTACCCACGTCGGCGACACGGACAATCCACCAGTAGCCGTGGCTGCCGCGAGCGAGTTGCTGCGAGAGGCCGAGCGAAATATTTCCCATTGTATAACGGGAGTTTACCTCAACGAGAGGACGCAATTTGATATCGCCGTCAACCCGATGAAGAAACGCATCAACGCCGAAGGGCCCCGCGTAGCCCATGCGATGAAGCGCTGCGCCCGCGGTCTGTGCGGCGTTGCGCAGGGTTCGTTCCACCCAGCCTGGGTCGCGACCGTGGTCGTGAAACGAGCGGACGAGCTCGGGTGACAATCCAAAGGTGGGCTTGCCAACGACCGCGCCACGATACTGACCGCGGATATCGCTCAGGAACCTCGTGACGCCGAGATGTTGAACATCACCCGCTTCGTCGATTCGGGAGAGGACGCTGAGGTCGGCGACGCGGTCGAGCCATGGCTCGATGACCACGGCGGGCTGATGCCGGAAGGCGTTTTTAAGCCACGCCTGAACAATGGGCAGATCGTCGTCATCGCGCAGGCGGATCATGTTGCGTCCGCTGGTTCCGTGGTCCGCCTTGATGACGGTGCGCTCGTGTCGTTCCCAGCGCTGCAGCACGTCCTGCCATGCGGAGTCGGGCGAGTGGTGAACGCGACCAACGGAGTCGCGGGTACACAGCCGGTGGTCGTTCCGTTCATCGACCAGCTGCGCGAGGAGTCCGGCAGCGAACGATTTTCGGTTTACAGCTTTCGCGGTGCGGGCTCGTTGTGGAAGAGGAGCGCCGGGGTGAACGAGCCGCTTTGTGAGTGACGCCATGCGACGTGCCATGTCATCGCTCCAGCCCCACGGATTCAGGCTCCACAGGTGCCGGGCATCCACCTGAATGGGGCCATCGGGAGGTTGAACACAGGTAGCCGGAAGCGACACGCCCAGCGTCCGTAGTTGCAACAACCAGGGCGTGGACGGTGGTTTCTGTACCACGACGACATCATCGGTCGCGGCCAGAAACACGGGCAGCGCATCGAGGTCGCGCTCGATCGCGGTGGCTGCGCGCGACTGCGGGTGCTGGTCACCGTGGAGCCAGCGATGGTCGCAGCTGGGATTGAAAAGCCAGACACCGGGGGGCCGCCCTCGCGAGGCACCGACCACGCGCACTCGGTCAATATAGTCGTCCGAAAACCCGGCCAGCCGTCTGCCCTCTTCGTCAAAATCCACCCCTCGCGCACGCACGGGGGTGAGTGGGGCAGGCAGTCGCTGCACCCAGGCGTCGAACATCGCGACCGTGTTCACGTCGTCGCGAAGTCGGTCAAACCAGACCACGCCGTTCTTCACGTGCCCGATCTCCTCGCGATACACGACGTCCAGAACGTCTGCCGTTTCGGTGTCACCGCACTGGCGAAAGGCCGACGCGTAGTAACGCGCAAAGTCGAGGTTGGCCTGCTCAAAGGTCAGGCTCATGCCCGTGACGAAGTCGATGGGGGCCTTCATGGGGGCGAGACAGTCCCAGAAGAATGAACTCACCGGGATCTCGCCCAGCTCAACACCGTCTGCCACCATGCGTTCGTGGTACATGCGCAGGTGCTTTTGTTCCTCTTCGATGGTGCGAACGAGCCCCATTCGAAAACGCGGGTCGGCGTCGGGGAACCTGAGGAGCGCCAACGCCATGAGCTCGGTAGCGAGGAGCTCATGATTGGCGAAGAAGTGAAGGATGCGCCCTCGCATGCCGGGCTTGTCGAGCTCGTGCAGTCCGGGAAAAGCGACCCGCTCGCGGTCATGATCCAGACGCAATTCGTGGGGTCGCCCTGGCAAGGCCGGGATCGCGACCGACCCTCCAGGGGCAAGGTCGGTGATGGCTTCCGCCATCGTCAGTTTGTCGGCCAGCGTGTTGCCGAACAGGATTCGCTCGGCGAGCTCTCGGATTTCCATAGTCGCGTCACCGTGTGCGCCGCAGAGAGCGAGAGTGTTGGACCGGCGTTGCCCCGTGTCAACGGCATCCTGATGCGTGGACTGTTCGGATGCCGTAGCCACCCGGACAAACGAAAAGAATGCGGCAGCCCGTGTATCGTTGTGGCTTGCGGTGCATCGTTGGTGTGCAGTTTTCCAGACGAACCGGAGCCGAGTAGCACCATGAGCACAAGTCATCTGTTGCAGTATTCCCGCTTTTTGTCCTTTGCGTTGCTGGCAGGTGGTCTGGCGGCATGCCAGGCGGCGCCTGCGCCTGCATCGGCCACTGAGCCCACCACAGCTGGTTCATCAACCCCTTCCCCTGTCGAGGAGTCTCCAGTGATCGATCATGAAGTAGTGGCGATCGACGGTGCTACGGTTTCACTTTCGGACTATCGCGGCACGGTGATGCTGATTGTGAACACGGCGAGCCAGTGCGGTTACACGCCGCAGTTGGCTGGGCTTCAGGAGCTGCACACACGCTATGCCGAGCGGGGATTCACCGTGCTCGGTTTTCCGTGCAATGACTTTGGCGGTCAGGAGCCGGGAAGCGCAGAAGAGATTCAGACTTTCTGCTCAGGGCAGTACGGTGTGACCTTTCCGCTGTTCGACAAGGTGGCGATCACCCGCGGCGAACCCTCGCCGTTGTACCGGACGCTGCAGGAGCAGACGCCGGAAGGCATTCGCGGCCCGGTACGCTGGAACTTTACGAAGTTTCTGGTGGGTGCGGACGGCCGTGTGATCGCGCGGTTCGAATCGGGGGTAGCACCGGATTCGCCGGAGCTGATCGCAGCGATCGAGGCAGCGCTTCCCCGCTGAAGCGTCGATAGCGAGGCGCTCGCCGGGGTGAAACACAGGACGGTCACAACCGTTCATTGACACTACCGGTGCCGGCCGATACGATGCGCGCCTGTTTGCGCGAAAAGCGCAACAATACAGGTACTTTGCACATGTTTATGGAGAGGTGCCGGCGAGCGCTGGTCCCCATTTGCCCGGTTGGTTCATGTTTTGGACACGTTGTTTGCTGCTGATGGCGGCCCTGGTAGCGGTTCTGGGTCTGGGTTGTGATGGTCTTGAAGAGCAGGATGCTCCCCGGATCGTGGTGACGCCGAGCGAGCTGCAGTTCGACAGCGTAGCGGTGGGCTCGACGACGACCTCGTTCGTCACGGTGAGCAATCAGGGTCTGGTAGACCTGAACATCTCGTCGATCAGCCTCGAGCTCACGACGGATTTTGTGACCATTACGTCGGCTACGTCACTGGTGGTGGGCCCCGGGGCAGAAGAGATTGTGACGTTGTCCTTCACGCCTACGACACCCGCGAACACCGAAGGCTCGCTGGTATTTCGCAGCAATGACCCGCTGAACAGCGAGTTGCGCGTGCCGGTGGGCTCGCCGTTGCTGATTCCCGTGCCCAACATCGTGCGCAAGAACCCCGATATCGCGCCCGATGTGCTCGACTTCGGTCTGGTCGCCGAAGGCACGACAACAACGCTCGATCGCGTGATTCAAAATGTTGGCGAGGCGCCTCTGATCATCTGCAACGCCTTTGTGACGGGCTCGCCCGACGTAACCTCGGACCTTGCAAACGCGTTGCAAGCGGCACGGAACGCACAGGGTCTGGTGGTTGTTGCGCCGCTCACTTCTGATACGGGTGAGTCTCAGGCGCTGGAATTCGAGCTGACCTATGCGCCACCTTCGCCCGGCGCCGACGAGGCCGACCTGGTGATTGAGTACGACGAGCAGGGCTTTCTGGACCAGGCGTGCGCCGAAGATCGGATTCAGACCACCCGCTTTCCCATCACGGGAGAAGCAGGGTCGCCCTTTCTGCGCGTAAACCCCAACCCGGTGAATTTCGGCGAGTCGCCCGTCAACGTGACGAGCGAAGAGGTGGTCACCCTGACCAATGCGGGCGAGCTGCCGCTGGAGATCTTCAACGTGCGTCTGGACCGCGACCGTACGCCGGGCGAGTTCCAGCTGGTTGACTCCAGCCAGATCCCGGCGGTCGTGCCGGCAGGCGAGTCGGTGTCGGTGCTGACCACTTATCTGCCCCGGGCCGAGCTGGGACATGCCGGTGTACTGCAGATTGAGCATGCGGACGGCGCCGGTGGACGACGCACCACCGAAGTCGCCATGGCGGGCGTCGGTGTACCCGACACCTGCCCGGTCGCCATTGCCCGCGCCTATGTTCAGGAAGATGCGCTCAACCGCACGGGGACCGAGATCGACTGGGCGCTGCCGCTTCAGACGCTCGTTCTGGATGGTACGCAGTCGCTGGATCCAGAGGGCGGCGACCTCATTCTGTATGAATGGGAGATCACCGAACGGGCACAGGGCTCGGTCAACGGTCTGCGGCCGTTCTCGGGCGACCCCGAGAACGAGGCCGTCCGTCAGTACTTCCTGCCGCTGGCCGGCACCTATGAGTTCACCCTCAACGTCGTTGACGCAACCGGATTTGAGGCCTGCGAGAAAGCCACCGTGGTCGTGACCGTGACCCCTCAGGAAGCCATCTCCATTGAGGTTATCTGGGACAACCCCTCTGACCCCGACCAGAACGATCAGGAAGGTTCTGACGTGGACCTGCACTTTGTTAAAATGCCCAATGCATGGTTCAGCCAGCCCTGGGATACCTACTTCGCCAATATCGAGCCCAGCTGGGGCCCCGAGCTGCCCAGCCTCGACATCGACGACACCGATGGCGCCGGCCCCGAAACCATTCAGCTGGATAATCCTGCCAACGATGAATGTTACGCCATCGGCGTCCACTACTTCCGCGCCTTCTTCGACGTCGCGTACCCCACCGTGCGCATTTACATCGACGGCGTGCGTCGAGCTGAGTTCGTCGGTGTGCTCGACGACACCGATTCCTACTGGGACGTGGCGCGCATTCACTGGCCCTCCAGAACCATCTATCCCGTCGACGAGTACATCGA
>JAGWVZ010000187.1 GCA_018970625.1 Myxococcales bacterium
ATGGCCCCCATCATGGAGCGACTGCCTCAGGACCCCTGGGGCAACGACTATCAGTACACACGCGAAAACGACGGATTCAAGATTTTCTCCACAGGCCCCGATGGTTCATCGGGCGGCGGCGACGACGTGTGCGCCGAAGGCGACGAGTGCAATTGACGCCCCAACTGTCCGTGTGTCCCGCCTCTCTTTGACCCGAAACGTTCATGTGTCAGCCTACCCGCCGAGCCTTCGATGCCGGACCGATGGTCCGGGACGCTCGGGTGGCGTGCGCCCTGAATGAGCAGCAGACAACGGCCGAAGCGCCTGGTCAAAGGGCACCGCGACGTCGGCAGCCACGCGGATTTACGCTGATTGAGCTCATGGTGGTTCTGGCCGTCGTGGCAGGGCTTACGGCGCTGGCCGGCATGGGAATCTCTTCGCTGAGCAACTCGAATCTTCACGCTGAAACCCTTCGGCTGTCGGGCGCCCTGCGACTGGTTTATGGGCGCGCCGCCATCAACGGTCTGCGCTATCAGGTCGTCTTTGACCTGGACGCCGAGAGCTTCCGCGTCGAATGCAGCACCGAAAACTTCGAGGTGGTTGCCGATACCGATGAAGCGCGCGAAGAGGCCGAAGAGGCCGAACGCCGCGCCCAGGAGCGACGAAGCCGGTTTGACGACGAAGAGGCTGACCCGTTCGGGCTGGGCGACTCAAGCCCGCAGATCGACGACTGCAGCGAAGAGTTGATCCCGAACACGACGCTTCGGCACGGCATCAAGGTCGCGCGCATCGTGACGTCGCACCACGACGAACCGGTTGATTCCGGCAGCGCCACGGTCGGATTCTTCCCCAACGGTACGACGGAACGAACGATGATCTGGCTGTCGGACGCCAACGAGCGAGCCTTCATGACCATGACCATCGACCCCATGACAGGTCGGGTGATTGTGCGCGGTGGAGACGTCGAAATTCCAGACGATTTCTTTGACGTCGAGGAGGACTGATATGAACCGTTCTCCGCTGACAACCACGACGGATACGGCCTTGCGTGGAGTGCGAGGCTACACGCTGCTCGAAGTGTTGATCGCCATGTCCATTCTGGCCATCGCGCTCAGTATTCTGCTCGGTACGCAGGCCAACTCGGCGCACATGACCGAGCGCGCCAATCGCATGGCCCTGGCGTCGTTGCTGGTGCGCTCGAAAATGATCGATCTGGAAGGCGAGCTCAGAACGGAGGGCTTTTCGGATACAACGCAGGAATTGAGCGGCGATTTTTCGGACGAAGGTTTCGATGACATGGAATGGGAAGCGGTCATCGAAATTCTGGAAATTCCCGACGCGGCTTCCGGCGATTTCGCAGCTGCTGTTCACACACAGCTGTTTGGTGATGGTGAAAATCAGGGGTCACTGACCGGTTCGGATGCCGTCTCTCAGTGGCTGCCGATGATTATGGCTGAATTACCGGGCATTATTAATCAGATGTGCCAGCGGGCACGCCGAATTACTCTGGAGATATCCTGGCCGGAAGGCAACGAGAGCATGACGCTCACGGTGGAGCAATATGTCGTCAATCTGAATTATGGTGGCGCCGAAGGGGTGAGCCCCATCGATGTGCCCACCTCGGCTCCGGGCCTCGGTCCGGGTGGCATGCAGGGTGGGCAGCTGCAGGGCGTTGCTCCCGTTCAGGGGCAGATTCCAGCGATACAGGGGTTTGCCCCATGAGAGAGCGCATGTGGAATCCACTGCTGCCGAACCGGAGTGCCGCCCTGCCAAAGGGGCAGCGGGGCATGACGCTCATCGAGGTCATGCTCGCGGTGTCCATTCTGGCGATTATCGTTGTGCTGACGTGGGGAGCGATGTCGACGAGCTTCCGCATGCGCAAGGTGTCACTGGAACGGTTTGACCGGTATCGTTCCATTCAGATGACGCTGGACCGTATGGCGCGCGAGCTCTCCATGGCCTTCGTTACCAATGTCGGCCAGGTAGCCACCAACGATCAGCGTGAGGTCACCTACCGGACCATCTTCGAGGGCGACGATACCGAGTTAACGTTTACCTCTCTGGCGCACGTGGCGACCCGACCGGGCGATGCCGCCGGCGAGCAGTGCGAGCTGACATATCGCATTGAATCGCGCGAGAATGCAGACGGTGATTATGTGGACATGCTCGTGCGTCGCGAGGATGCGCCCATTGATGACAAACCCGACGAAGGTGGTGTCGTTCAGGTGGTGCTCGAGGACGTCGAGCGTGTCACCTTTGAGTACTGGGACGCTGATACCGAGATTGCCGGCGAAGCGTGGGTGCGGTCGTGGGATGCGATAAACGATAACGACGGCAAGCTGCCAGAGCGGGTTCGCATTACGCTGGAGGTGCCACATCCGACGCGCGAAGGAGAGACGCTGACGTTTGCGACGCAGACCGAGATCATGCTGATTAAGCCGCTGATTCTTATTCCTGCTGATATCGCCGCACAAAATGCGCAGACCGAACAGGCGATTGAGAACGCGCTGCAGGCAGAAGGGTTCGACGATTTCTCGAATATGACGCCTGAAGAGATCGACCAGATGGGTCAGGAGGGATTATGAAAATGTCTCCGATTTCCTGGCTGGCCAGGTTGATGTTGCGCATGGTTTCGCGCCTGGAAAACCCGGTCATGGAAAATGGTCGGAAACGTCGTGGCATGGCGATCATCGTCGTCTTTACGACCATCGCCATCCTGTCCACCTCCATTACGGAATATGTGTACAATACCCGGGTGAATTTGCGGCTGGCACAAAACCAGCGCGATGAAATCAAGGCGTATTATCTGGCGCGCAGTGGTGTGAACCTGCAGCGCCTTGCGATCGCGTTCCAGAGTGAACTCGCTGCCCTGCCCGGCATGGGGCAACAGATTTCCCGTTCAAACTTTCAGCTGTGGCAATATCTGGATTTGCTGCTTCCGACGTTTTCGAGCGGGATGCTGAGCGCACAGGAGTATGGCGAGCTGGATCTGGCCGAGACCGGCGCCAATGGGTTCGCGCCGGTGTCGGGGTCGATCGATTTTGACCGTCCGATTCCTGAGGAAGGCAAAATCAACATCAACGCCTTTGGCTCGCGTGAGGTAAACCAGCAGGTAGTGCAGGAGTTCTGCATGCTGCTGCAGCCGCCGCAGTACGACGAGCTACTGGGATCGGCAGCGGAGCGTGCGGCAGAAGACCGCTTCGAAATCATCGCGGCCATCATCGACCACGTCGATCCGGATACGGACATGACGACCATCGATGAGAACTGTGTGATTACGCCCGGTGGTGCGGGAAATGAGAATTCGCGTTACGCCGACGTGGAGTGGAACGCGAAGAACGAGTCGCTGGTGACGCTCGACGAGCTGCGTCTGGTGCCCGGAGTGACCGCTGCGTTCATGAACCAGTTTCGCGACAACCTGACGGTGTATCCGGTTGCGGGTCGGTTCTTTGTGAATCTTGGCGACGCGCAGGAGTTCGCGGGCTTTCTGTGCGGCAGCATCGTCGGGGGCACCGAGAACATGAGCCCGTGCGTCAATCTTCAGATTGCAGCGCAGGTGAACTTTCTGGCGCTGGCGCTGGAGGGCTGGGTGAAGTTCTTTGAGAACCCGTTCAACGTGCTGTCGCTGTGGATTGGTGGCGGCATGGGCACGCTGGGACGCGACCAGATGGACGGCATGGTGGGTAACGGTCAGATGATGGCGTTTCGGCGGGAGCGCGACTTCTTCGGGGTGCTGAACTCGTTCATGCAGAACCCGATGATGGCCATGTTTTTCATTGGTTATGCGAACCCGGCACACGCGAACCTGTTTGGTTACTCACCGGTGTCGGGCACGCCGATCATCCCGCCGCAGATGGGTCTGGTGTTCGACGAGGCTGAAATGCGTCCGCGTGTGAGCGTGGACATTCCCCAGATCTTTACGTTGCGTGCGACAGGGAGTTATGGAGGCGCGACGCGAACGATCACCGCGGTTGCCGATTTCACGAATCAGGGTCGCCTGATCTATTGGAGAGAATTCTAAGTGGCGAATCGTGTCGTCGGCCTTGAACTGGGCCGTTATAGCGTAAAGGCCGTTGTCCTGCAGGTCGGGTTCCGAACCTGGGAGCTGCTCGAGGTGGCCGAAGAGCTGGTGCAGGACGATGTGCCTGTGCCCGAAGCGGCGTCCGCTGCGTCGGAAGGCGATGAGGGCGACTCGGTATTGCCGGAGCCCTCGGTCAACGGCAGCGGAGACGGCCTGCTGCTTTCGGCGGGCATCCTGGACGCGGTTCGCCGTCTGAAGCAGCGAGGGGTTCTGGATGGCGACGCTACCTATGTGGCTGCGCCCCGGGATTTTGGTTACATCACCCCGGTGGTGCTGCCCTTCAACTCGCCGAAGGAAGTCGAGGCTGTGCTTCGTCCGCAGCTGGACGGCAAGCTCCCCGAAGAGGTCGACGACCTGTTTCTGGACTGGATGTCGGGAGGCCCTGCGACCGAGGGCGGCTTCCTGATTCATACGCTCGCTGTTCGGGAAGAGCGCATGGCATCGCTGATGGCGGATCTGCTGAGCGTAGGTGTCGATGCCCGCCTGATGGACGTGGACCCTTTTCATCTGGCGACGACGGTGCGAGGCGTTCTTCCGACGGGCTCCGAGACGGTTGCTATCCTGGACATCGGCGCTGAGCGCTCCGGGCTGCTCATTCTGGACGGAAGCCGCATGGATTACGCCCGTGTGGTGCAGGGCGGCGGTGAGACCATCACGCGCGCCCTGGCGGCGGCGTTTCAGTTGCCTCTGGCGCGGGCCCGTGTGGGCAAGCACGAGGGCGGATTCATTGATCCACCTGACCTGCCAGCCGGAACGGAGCGCGACAAGGACCAGCTGCTGATTGCGTCGACCTGTCGTGACGCCATCAAGCCGTTGATCCGCCGTTTGCGGGAGTCGTTTCATGCCCACCTGACGGCCACGCACCGTGAGGTCAGCCGGGTGTACCTCTGCGGGGGTAGCTCCATGCTACCCGGGCTTGACTCCTATATCGGTCAGTCGCTGGGTGTGCCGTGTGAAGTGTTGACCGCTGACCGGCCCGAGTTCGCCCGACTCGCAGATTTTCCTGCCGTCAGTCACCGGTTTGCGGGGGCGCTAGGGCTCGCGCTCCGCGGTGTGAGCGGTGTGCAGGGTTCGCAGTTCAACCTCCGCAAGGGACGGTTTTCGTTCCGCGGCAGCTACGATTTCCTGCTCGGTCAGCTGCCGTCCATCGCGGTGGCGGCGGTGATACTGCTGGTGTGCGGCGGCCTGTTTTATGCGAGCCGTGTAGCGCTGCTGAAGTCGGAGCAGGCGGCGCTCAATGAGACACTCGAAGTGTTGTCGGAGCAGACCTTTGGTGAGGTGATCAGCAACCCGTCGACCATACGCTCGCGCTTGCAGAGCGTAGGCAACGGACCCTCACTCCGCCCTGAAAACTCAGCCTTTCACTACTTCGCCGAGATCGCGGATGTCGTCGATCTGCTGCAGGGTGACGGGGCGCGCGTCGATGGCCGGTCGATTGAAGTCGATCTGGGCAACATGACGTTCACAATCGAGGGAACGGCCGCGGCGGCTGCGAATGTGGACCGGCTGGAACAGGAACTGTCACAGGTCAGCTGCATGGTTGGAGTCGAACGTCGCGACTTGCGACGCGATGAGCAGGGTGAGTTTCGCTTTACGGTGCAGGGTCGCGTAGATTGCTCACGCGCGCCGACGGCTGCTGCCGACGAATCCTCGCAGGCGAGCGCAGCGACGGAGGAAGACCCATGAGTAGCACGGGAGTGGCTGCGCGCCTGTTGTCGCGCTTCGAGAGCCTGAATCCACGCGAGCGAACGCTGCTGCTGATCCTCGCCGGCGTACTGGTACCCGGCCTCTCGGCTGTCGTCCTGTATGTGTTATCCGGGCAGCTGTCGGAGTTAAATCGTCAGAACGACCTGCGCCGCGACGTAATTGCGGAGCTTCTGGCAGAGCGCGACCAGTTTGCGGCGGCTGCAGCCGAAGAGGCCGCCATGGAAGAGGCGCTGGACAACAACTCGCTTCGTTTGTCGTCGTTTGTCGAGTCTCGGGCCACCGAGCTTGGGGTGCCGGTGCCAAACGATTTCGATGACTTGAACACGCCGGCGACGGGCGGCATTGAGACCGTGGTCACAGTCGCCAAGTTTGCGTCGATGCAGCTGGGCGATCTGGATGAGCTGTTGAACGACATCGAGTCGAGCGAGGAGCTGGTTTACATTCGGGGCATCAACGTCTCGCCCGCTCGCGGAACGTCGTCACGGCGGGGAAGCACCGGCGCAGCGACCTCCGGCTCACTGCAGGTAGAACTGACCCTCGCGACGTTCCGTCGTGCCGAATCGCGTGGAGGCGACGATGATTGAACGGATTCGGGAATGGGCCGTTGGCATTGTGCTCTTTGCGGTGATGTTTGTCGTGGGAGTGTATTTCACCTTTCCGATGGCGGTGGTCGCGCGCATGATCGAGGCGCAGGCCGAAAAGGCGCTCGACTACCGGTACGATCTGGAGATCGGTCGGGCCCGTTTTGCGGGTCTGAACGGCATTAGCCTGCTGGATGTCACGATTACATCAACCGGAGAGCTGCCGCCGAACGAGCCGCGCATGAGCACCGAGCTGGACCGTGTGAGCGTTCGGGTTCGGCTGTTCGACCTGATGCGTGGGCAACAGGGTGCCACGATAGACGTGCTGGTGGGCGACGGCCGCCTGTGGGCCTCGGGCTCGAAGACGGACACCGGCCTTTCGGTAGACCTTCGTCTGGATGAGTTCCCGCTTGATCGGGTGACCCTGATGCGTGAAGCGCTCGGCATGGGTCCCGTGGGCACGCTCTCTGGCGCTGTTCAGCTGAGCTACGACGACGAGTTCCGTCTGACCGACGGCACGGTGCTCCTGAACAGCCCGTCGCTGGTCTTCGGGGCCGGCATTCCGAAGATATCGGCGCTGGAAAGGTCTGGTGCGTTTATTCGTCTTCCGGCCACCGAGCTGGGTGTGGTGACGATTGACGCGACCATCGCAGAGTCCAACGTGACGCTGAACACGGTGACGGCGGTCGGTGCAGACGTCGAGATGGAGTTGAGTGGGACCGTGCAGTTGCGCGACCC
>JAGWVZ010000188.1 GCA_018970625.1 Myxococcales bacterium
TTTCACCTGATGACGCACGCGTTCTTCAAGGCGCTGCTGTTTCTGGGGTCGGGCGCGGTGATTCACGGCCTGCAGGGCGAGCAGGACATTCGCCGCATGGGTGGATTGCGGAAGTCGATGCCATTGACCGCCCTGACGTTCCTGACGGGCTGTCTGGCGATCGCGGGCGTGCCTCCGCTGTCGGGTTTCTTCTCGAAAGACGAGATTCTGTGGTTCGTGCTGTCGAACACCTCGGTGACGGGGCTGGTGGGCGGCTGGGTAAACTGGCTGTTGTGGGCCAGCCTGCTGGTGACGGCCGCCCTGACGGCGTTCTACATGTTCCGGCTGTACTTTGTGGTGTTCGAGGGCGAGAGCCGGGTCGATGCCGAGGTGCAGGCGCACATTCACAGGGAGCCGCTGAGCATGGCGCTGCCGCTGGTGGTGCTGGCTGGTCTGGCTGTCGTGGGTGGCTTTGCGGGCGTGCCGCATCTTCTGGGTGGTCCGCTGCCGTTGTGGTGGCTGGACCTTCACGGTTGGCTGCACGGCGCCGTGGGTCATGGCGAAGCCCTGTATGCCAGCCAGTTTGGCGGCACAGGTCTCGCGTGGCTGAGTCTGGGTGCCGCTTTGGGTTCGGCCGCGACAGGCATTGTGTTGGCCCGCACGTGGTACGGTTCGGCGTCGGACGCTCCGGCAGCGTTCGCGGCGAAGTTGGGCAAGCTGTACACCGGCTCGCTCAACAAGTGGTACGTGGACGAGCTGTACGAGGCGACGATCGGTCGCGCCTATCGTCTGAAGGCGCTGGTGTTGCACCGATTTGTGGATGAGTTTGCGATCGACCTCGCGGGTGTCAGCGGCACGGCGTGGGGTGTTCGATTCCTGGGCACTGTGGTGCGCCAGTTTCAGAACGGCGACGTGCAGCGCTATGCGGTCATGACCGTTCTGGGTCTGGGTGTGATTGTGTACCTGCTGGTGTAATGCGTTGAATTCAGGCGGTTCGCGTCGCGCGTGCCGCTTTTTCTGGAGTACAGGATGTCTTCGTTTCCGTTCCAGATCCCGTGGATCCTGCTGACCGTACTGAGCCCGCTGGTCGGCGCCGGGTTGCTGTCACTGGTTCCCGGTGAGCACAAGATGGCGCACCGCGCGGTGGCCGGGCTGTTCACGGGCCTCTCGCTGGTGTTTTCGCTGGTGATGGCCGCGGTGTTCAACCCGGCGTCATCGGGCCTGCAAATGACGACGCTGGCCGAGGACGTGGCGTGGATTCCCGAGCTGGGCGCGCGCTTTACGCTCGCGGTGGATGGCATCAGCCTGTGGCTGATCGTGCTGACGACCTTCCTCTCTCTGGTGGCGACGGTGGTGGCCACATCGATCGTTCAGGACAAGGTCAAAGAGTTCCATGTGGGGATGCTGGTGATGCAGGCAGGCATGCTGGGCGCCTTCACGGCGACCGACGTCATGCTGTACTTCCTGTTCTGGGAGGTGATGCTGGTGCCGATGTTCCTGCTGATTGGCCTCTGGGGCGGCGTGAACCGCGTGCAGGCCGCGTTGAAGTTTGTGTTGTACACGATGGTGGGTTCGGCGCTGCTGATGGCGGCGATTCTGTATGTGCGAACGGTCGGCGGAGCGTCGTCGTTCGCGCTGGCTGACATGATCGCGGCAGGGCAGTCGCTGGGCTTTGTGCAGCAGGTGCTGGTGTTCGGCGGCATGGCGACGGCGTTCCTGATCAAGGTGCCGCTGTTTCCGTTTCACACGTGGTCGCCCGACGCGTACAGCGAAGCGCCTGCGCCGGCGACCGCCCTGCTGTCGGGTGTCATGGCGAAGGTGGGCGTGTACGGCCTGATTCGCTTCGCCATGCCGATGTCGCCCGATGCGGTGATCTTTCTGGCGCCCTATATTGCGGTGCTGGCGGTCGTGGGCATTGTGTATGGCGCGCTGGTGGCCTTCAACCAGACCGAGATGCGCCGACTGCTGGCGTATTCCTCGTTGAGCCACCTGGGCTTTGTGGTGCTGGGCCTGATGGCGCTGACCCCCGAGGCGCTGACCGGTGCCGTGTTCCAGTGCGTGGCGCATGGGCTCTCGACGGGAGGGCTGTTTCTGGTCGTTGGCCTGTTGGAGTCGCGCCGCGACACCCGCACGCTGGCCGACTTTGGCGGCATTGCCCGGCAGGTGCCGCTCATGACGACGGTGTTTGTGCTGCTGTCGTTCGCTTCGGCGGCGGTACCCGGCCTGGTGGGCTTTGTGGGTGAGTTCCTGATTCTGACGGGTAGCGCGGGTTCGTGGGCGCTGAACTTTGGCCCGGTGACCACGCTCGGCGGGGTCGGCTTTGGCCCGGACACGCACGCCCTGCTCTTTACGGCCGTGGCGGCGATCGGTGTGATTGTGGGCGCGGTGTATGTGCTGGTGATGGTGCAGCGCATTTTCTTTGGTCCGGCGAACGACAAAGGAGCGGAGGTCACGGACCTTCACTGGTCGGAGTCTTCGGTGTTGTTGCCGCTGGTGCTGGTGTGCGTGGCGCTCGGGTTTTTTCCGCAGGGCTTGCTGGGCCGCATTACGCCGGCGGTCGATGAGACCCTGGAGTCCATCGCGCTGGGCTCAAATGAGTACCGTGGCGACGTGAACGCAGGGGCCGAGCGGGCGTTCGAGCAGGCGCGCTTTGCACGCGAGCGGCAGGCTGGCGCGTGGACGATCGTGGAGCAGCTGGGTGGCGACGCGGCACAGGCGCACGGCGACGAGGCGCACGGGGACGAGCCGCACGGCGACGACGATGAGGCTCACGGCGAAGGCCAAGAGGCCGCAGGCGAAGAAGGAGGTCACTGATGAATCCCTTGTCCGGCATTGACCTGGTATCGGCGATGCCCTTCGCGCTGCTCGTGGTGTTCGGCATCGTGTGCCTGCTCCTTGAGGTGTTTCAGCGTCCTTCGCAGAGCCGTCAGTACATTTCGCGCGTGGCCGCCGCTGGCTTTGGGGTCACGGCGCTGACCGCCTGGAGCCTGATGGGCCTTCCGGGCACGACCGTGTTCGCCGGGAGCGCGGCGTTTGATGGCTTCTCGCAGGTCATGACCATGGTGTTCTGCCTGGGTGGCGCCATGGCGTCGCTGACGGCGCCCCGCTATCTGGACGAGCAGGGAATCGACCGCGGTGAGTTTTACGCGCTGCTGCTGCTCGCTGTGTCGGGCATGGTCATGATGGTGTCGGCGGTGGATCTGATGGTGCTCTTTGTGGGCCTCGAGATTCAGTCGATCGCGGTGTACGGCCTGACCGGCTACCTGCGCCGCTCGCCGGCGTCGGCCGAGGCAGGGCTCAAGTACTTTCTGCTGGGTGCCACCGCTTCGGCCATGATGTTGTACGGCATCGCGCTGCTGTACGGCGCCACCGGCAGCACCAGTCTGATCGCGATCGGCGACGCCCTCGGCGGTGCCAACGCAGGAGCGTCATCGGCTTCACAGGCCGTCATGAACGGTATTGTGGGCATGGCGCAGGGCATTGACCCGGCAAATAACGCTTACTGGAACCACGCGAACGGTTCGTTGCCCATCGCGGCCGCAGGGCTGATTCTGCTCGCCGTGGCGTTCCTGACCAAGGTGGCGGCTGCACCGTTCCATATGTGGGCCCCGGACGCCTACTCGGGCGCACCCACGCCAGCGTCGGGGTTCATGGCCGCGACCGTGAAGGCCGCCGGATTCGCCGCGTTTGTGCGCGTGCTCGCGCTGGCGCTCTTCTCGGAAGAAGCCCGCATGGGCGACTACGGCTGGGTACAGATCGTGATGTGGGTGGCGGGCATCTCCATGGTGGTCGGCAACCTCACCGCGCTGGTACAGACCAACGTACGCCGCATGCTGGCCTTCTCGTCGGTGGCCCACGCAGGCTACCTGCTCATGGGGGTGACGGCGCTGGGTTATGGTGCCGGCAACGCCAACGCCACCGCGGGCATGGTGTTCTATGTGTTTGCCTATACGCTGGCGACGCTGGGTTCCTTTGGGGTGATAGCCTGGTTTGGCCGCCGTGACCGCGAAGCCGAGAGCTTCGATGACTTCAACGGCGTGGGGTACAGTCACCCGTGGGCCGCGGCGGCGCTGACGGTGTTCCTGTTTTCGGCGGCGGGCTTTCCGGGAACCGCCGGATTTATTGGCAAGTTCATGTTGTTTTCGGACGCGATTGGCGCCGCCGGCACAGCCGGGCACTCGGGTGGCCTTGTGTTTCTGGCCGTCGTTGGCCTGGTGAGCTCGGTGATTGGCGCCGCGTACTACTTCCGTCTTGTGTTGCACATGTACACCCGCAAGGCGCGACGCGAGATTGTGGGCCTGAATGACACCGGCGCCCGCCTCGTCATCGTCGCCGCTGCCGTGCTGACGATCTGGTATGGCCTGGTGCCGGCGACCTGGACCAGCCTGGCGCAGACCGCCGCACAGGAGCTGCTGGGTCGCGCCGATGGCGGCTACGAGTCGCCGGTCGAAGTCGACGCTCCCTGACGCACGTCAGGCGGTCGGTCGGGTCAGGGGTCCATGATGGAACGGCACCGCGCGATGCCGACGGCGTCCTGCAGCCCGGTGAATTGCGCCAGCGCCATGGAGGTGGCGCGAACGGTGACCGGGTACCACGCGTAGTCCACACGATTGGTCGCCACCCACAGCAGGTTCTCGGCGAACAACAGTCGGCAGAACCCCATTTTGCGGATGTTCTCGTCGAGCACCGCCAGCTGCTCCATGACGTGCTCAGGCGTGAGCGAGTCATCGCAGCCCAGTAACAGGGCGTGTGCCTCCTGAGAGGATGGCGCCCGCATGACCCGTGAGAGCGGTTCCAGCACCTGCCGGCAAAGCAGCTCGCGCTCTTCTTCAGATGCGATGCGGACCACGTGGCTGGCCACCGCGAGCCGAACGCGGTTAAGGCAGCTGTCAGAGGCGCCGTCGGGCTTGTCGAGCAGCGCTCGCAGAATGTCGATGCGCTGCCAGTTGCTGCGCATCAGCTCGACCTTGCCGAGCCCCATGCGGCAAACGGCCCGCAGACCATGGTCGAGCGACTCTTCTGCCGCCTGTTCCGCGTCCGAAAAAAGACGGTTGGCGCGCGCCCAGCTGCGGGACTCGAAGTAGATTTGTCCGAGCTCATTGAGGGCATCGGCGCGCATGTGGGGCGCCCGCGAGCGGACAAACCGCCTGAGGGCCTGCTCGGCCAGCTCGAGCGCGTCGCCGAGTCGTCCCGTGTGTCGCAGCGCCCGCGCCAGACTGAGCTCGAGCTCACCGCGCTCGCGCTCATCGACGCGCCGACCGGTGATGCGGGTTCGCTGAAGGGACGCCTGATACAGCTGCGTTGCCTGCACAAACTGCTGTCGCTCGTGCGCGATATCGGCCATGAGTCGCTCGGCCTGCCAGCCTTCGGTTGCGATGCCGTCACTCGAGACAGGGCGATTGTTGCCGGGGTTCATTTGCCGAATGACTTCGGTCGCCAGTCGGTGCGCGGTGTCGATGTCGCCGCTGCGAAAGGCTGCTCGGGCCAACCCGATGGCGTCAATGGCGTCGGCGCGGGCGACAGGGATGTCGCCTCGTCCCAGGGGCTTTATCTGCACGACGCGGCCCGAGATGGTGGCCGACGCAGAGGTCAGCGGCTGCCCCGACGCATGGGTGCAGTCGGGAGGCGGCGCGAGCACAAAGAGAATGGGCGTCGAGCCACTGGGCGAATGCAACAGGTCCTCAATAAACCGCTGCGTGTCTCCGTCGGCCGATGCTCCCTCGCACCAGATGATCAGAGGTCGGTCTTCGGCGAGTCGTCGCAGCAGCAGGAGCAGCTGTGTGCGAACGGCCTCGGTCGGCTGCGGCGGCGTGCCAGCCACGTGGCCCTCGAGACGCGAGTGGCTCACGATCCACGTGGCCAGCTGCTGGTTCTGTTGCGGTTCGCTGAAGCCCAGCGCGGCCAGTTTGGTGACGAGCTGCTCATTGAGCCACTCTTCGGGGTAGCCAAAGAGGCGAAAGCGCGCGGCGAGTCCGAAGGCAAAGCCGTCCGTCGCGACCGCAGAGACGTGGTGGGTGACGCGGATGGCGCTGGCGATGCCAAACTCGTCGCCGGTCTGCGCGAGCCAGCGTGCGAGCGCGGTGGCGCCGTTGTCGGGCCGGAACTCCAGCACAATGGCTTCGGGTGTGCCCGTGGCCCAGACGCGCTGCATGGCGCTCCACATGCTGCGCCGGTCGTTCGCGGTGTCGATCGGCACCGGCAGCATGAGGTCGCGTACCCGGGTGTTCGCCGACAGCACGCCCGGAAACTCGGCGAGCTCGGACGGCGTGGGCGGATCGGATGGTGGCTCGGGCACCAGCGCGCGATACACCACCGCCCTGCCTGCGCGGTGTCGCTGCACGCCGGCGGGTACCAGCTGCAGGGTGGCGGCCGTGTCGACGGTTGACCACGCGTCCAGCGGGGTGTGGCTCACCTGCGCGCCGGAGACAGGGGTAGGCACGCGAAACGGCAGCTCGGCAGGTGGGCTCGGTGTCAGCTTGTTGGCGGTCACGCGGGCGAACTTCTGCGTCACCTGGTCGTCGGCGACGCTGCGCACAGGGTGACCATTGCCGGTGACGAGACGGTTGAGCTCGGTGAGCGCGTCAATGGCATGCGGAAACCGTTCGGCCGGCTGCTTCTGGGTCATGCGCTGCACCCAGCGCTCGAACGCGTCGGGCACCTCAAACTGTGGGTCGAGCGGGGGCAGCCGGCTGCGACGATGATGATGCGCCAGCTGCATATACGTCGTTCCGGGCCAGGGCAGGCGTCCGCACGCGAGCTCCCACGCGATAATGCCCAGCGAGTAAAGGTCGGTCTGCGGCCCGTAGGCGATCCAGTCCTGATCCACCTGCTCGGGTGCCATGTAGGCGGGTGTGCCCACCACGCGCTCGCCGGTCCAGAACACAAAGCGGCCTCGGCTGAGGTTGTAGGCCGGCGCGATGTGCGCGATGCCGAAGTCGGCCAGACGCACCTCGTCGGCGAGTCGCTCCTTCGTCGGAAACAGCATGTTCTCGGGTTTGACGTCGCGGTGAATGATGCCGCGCGCATGGGCGTGCGCCAGCCCGCGCAGCACCGCGCGCAGCAGCGACAACAGCTCGGG
>JAGWVZ010000189.1 GCA_018970625.1 Myxococcales bacterium
GGTGGTCCAGCGCAACGCGCGAGGGCTCATGGGAACCTCCGCAGAAGAAGCCAGCGAAGCAGCACGTCGAGCGCGAGCAACGCCATGGCCAACCCAATGAAAGGCTGAAACATCTCGGTCTTGCGCACCGACGAGACCTCCTGAAGCACCGTCGTCTCCAGCTCATCCAGAATCGCGCCCAGCCCCTGCTCAAGCTCCTCCCGGTTCTCGGCCTGATAGAATGCGCCGTCGGTCATGGTAGCGATCTGGTTCAACAACTCCGGGTCGACCGGGTAATGCGTCTGCTGGTACATCAAAAACCTGCCGATCCGCAGATCGGTAGGCGCCATTGTGGGCCCATCGCGGCCGACCAGAATCGGAAAAATGCGGATCGACTCGTCGGCGGCCAACTGTGCCGCCTGCGTGGGGCTGATATTGCCACCCTGCTGTTTGCCGTCCGTGATCAGGATGATGGCCTTGGAACGCGCCTCGGAGTCGAGCAGGCCGCGCACGGCCAGCCCCAGTGCGTTGCCGATCGCTGTAGCCGTCGCGTTGATCTGGTTGATCTGCAGGTCGTCCAGCAACCCGAGAATCGTTGAATAATCAAGGGTTAGCGGAAACTGCAGGAACGCGTCGGCCGCGAAGACCACCATGCCAATTCGGTCGCGTTCGCGCTGTTGAACAAACCGCTTGAGTGTCACAATCGCGTTGTCGAAGCGATTTGGAGGCTCGCTCTGCTGCTGTACCTGAAAGGCTTCGACCTCGCCGGGGGTCATGTCGACCGCGAGCATCGAGCCGGACATGTCCAGCACCACAAACACATCAATGCCCTCCACGGTCTCTTCCTGCGCCTCATCGATCTGTGGGCGCGCGATGCCGAGAGCGAGCACCAGCAGGGCGGCGGTACGCACCAGCACAGGCGCATGGCGAAGGCGCACGCGCACGCTCTGAGCGTCAGACGTCAACAACCGCGTTGCCGAGAACAGCAGCGTTCCAGACGAGTCGCCGCGCCGGTACCACGCGACAGCGGCCAGAAGCAGCACCGCCGCAACGAACACCCATGGGTACGCGAGCGACCACGATGCACCAAACAGGGTAACCGATGTCATCATGGAACCCCTCCATGGGCATCGTCGTTGTCGGGGGTGGGCGGGTCAGGCACGCGCTCCGACTGCTCAGTCCGCGCAGCGAGCTCTTTCGCTCGTTCAGCGAGGTCATGCACAACGGCCCGCGTGCGCGAGTACAGCGCCAGACTCATCTCATCGGGTGGGGTGAACCGTGCGAACTTCACGAGGTCGGTGTCCTCGAGAATGCGAACGATCTCGGCGCCCTGATGCCCTACCTCGTGCTGGTGACGTTGCAAAAACGTCTCAATCTCGCTCGTGGTGCTCTCGACGGCCGGGATGTTCAGCAAATCACCCACGAAGCTTCGCAAGATCTCGGACAGCCGCATGTGAAACTGCAGTCGTTCGCCGACGGAGAGAAGGTCGGCATCCTGAAGGGCCTGCAGAGCCTCGAGCGCGACTTCCCATGCGGGCCGTTTCGGCGGTGGGGGGGGCTCGACCCGAGGTTTGCGAACGCGATTCACGACCAGCGCGATGATGGCACCGATAAGCGCCATTGCCAGTCCCCCCAGCGCATACACGACCCGCCAGTCCAGCGTGACGACCGGAGCCGGAACGGCGGAGGGCGTGAGCTGCGGGTCGGACTCGTTCACAATCCCCGGGACGACATTCAGGGCGAACGGTTCGCTCGCCGCGGTGGTCAGGCTGCCATCCAGGCGCAACACACGCGCCGACAGTCCGTCGCTGTCGTACCGCCCGGGACGGAACACGGCCAGCCGCACCAGCCAGCGGTTTGACAGTTGACCGTCAGGCTCGGTTTGCCGTGTCACATCCAGCACTTCGATGAAGCGATTGGCCTGGACCACGAAGCTGCTCACGTTCTCGCCCGGCTCGATGGGAACACTGGCCACGACCTCGACCGGTTGCCCCACCGCAAGGTCGTCGGCGGGAACGGTCAGCGTCATGACGAGCGGTGTGTCCGTGGCGCCAGAACCCGCCGCGGCGAGTGCGACGCTGCCCTCGATCGGTTCTGACGACCCCTCTTGCGCGTCGGTTGCGGGCGCGATCCCCAGAAGCACGACGAGGGCGCTGCCACACAGAAGACCGATCCGGGCAGCCGTGAATGCGTGCGCAATCGGTGGATTCCAGTCCAGTGCGGGGGCGTTCTGCCGCCCTGTAGGAACGGTTGAAGAAGGGAATACGGTATTCATGAACGTCTTGAGCGACGGCGGAAGAAGGTCGCGAGCGGGCGCACCAGGTCGGCGTCGTCGGTGAAGTCCGTGCGAAAGTTCATGGCGTCCAGTTTCAGTCGCGTAAACACCCGGTCGCGCTCGATTGACCACTGCTGCGACTGCCGCGCGAACGCGCCGATGCGGTCGGACGCCGGGTCAACCGCCACGCGAAGACCTGACTCAAGGTCTTCGAGCTCTACCAGACCGCCGTGCCAGAGATTGTTCCAGAACCGACGCCATCCGGTCAGCGGGCGTGACAAGGGTGTGGTGGAGAGGTCCCGTTCACGGGGGTCTTCGATGACTACGGGCACGACGTCGTGGCGACGGGCCAGCAGCTTGCACTCGTGCTCCCAGCCATCGGCGAGAAAGTCGCTCACGACAAAAATGATCGCCTTTCGAGAGGTGACACGCGCCATGTAACGGAAGGCGGCCGACAGGTCGGTCGTGCTCTGCCGAGGGCGATGCTCGAGCACCTCGGTGATGAGCCGCATGACGTGCTTCCGACCTTTTTTGGGCGGGATGTGCAGGTTGGTCTCGTGGTCGAAGATGGTGAGACCGATCCGGTCGTTGTTGCGCGTGGCAAGCACGGCAAACACGGCGGCGAGCTGCGCGGCGAGCGTTCGTTTGGACTCCGCGGTCGAGCCGAAGCGCATGCTCGATGAGGAGTCGACGAGAATCTGCACCGTGAGCTCGCGCTCTTCGACATAGCGCTTTACGTGGAGCGCGCCACTGCGGGCCGACACATTCCAGTCGATGAAGCGAACGTCATCGCCGGGAACGTAGGCCGCGACCTCGTCGAAATCCATGCCGCGGCCCTTGAAGACCGAGTGGTACGCTCCGCTAAGCTGAGGATTGACCAGGCGACGCGTCACCAGCTCGATACGTTTTACCTTTCGGATGACGTCGCGGGCGGGTGTGGACATCATGGTACGTCGATGCGTTCGAGGAGTTCCTGCAGGATGGAGTCGGTCGTGCGCTCCGCGGCTTCGGCTTCGAAGCTCGGAATAATGCGGTGCCGAAGAACGTCGGGCGCGATGGCTTTGACGTCTTCGGGAGTGACATAGCCGCGATGGTTCAGGAATGCGTGGGCGCGGGCCGCGCGGTTCAGGAAGATGCTCGCGCGGGGGCTGGCGCCGAACTCAATCAGGGGCGCAAGGCCGGGAAGACCCGCCGCGGCAGGGTCACGGGTCGCCACGACGAGGTCCACGATGTAGTCGCGCACCGAGTTTTCGATGTAAATCTCGTTGATGACCTTGCGCGCCTCGATGAGACGCTGACCGTCAATCACCGGGTGAATCTGCACAGGTTCGCCAGTGCTCATGCGATCCATGATCTGGCGTTCTTCGGCGCGGGTGGGGTACCCGACCTTGATCATGAGCATGAAGCGGTCCACCTGTGCCTCGGGCAGCGGGTAGGTGCCTTCCTGTTCGATGGGGTTCTGGGTCGCCAGCACCAGAAAGGGGTCGGGAAGCTTCCACGACTTGTCGCCGATGGTGACCTGCTTCTCCTGCATGGCTTCCAGCAGGGCCGACTGCACTTTGGCGGGTGCGCGGTTGATCTCGTCGGCCAGCACGATGTTGGTGAAAACGGGACCACGGCGAACGTCGAACTCCTGCGACTTCTGGTTGTAGACGAGCGTGCCCACAATGTCGGCCGGCAGCAGGTCCGGCGTGAACTGAATGCGCTGCGACGACACCTGAATCGCCTGCGCCAGCGTGGTCACGGTGAGGGTCTTGGCCAGACCGGGCACGCCTTCCAGCAGCACGTGGCCGCCTGTCAGAAGGCCAATCATCATGCGCTCGATCATGTAGCGCTGGCCGACCACGCGGCGCGCGGTTTCGGCGAAGAGCTCGTCTACAAACGCGCTCTCACGCTTCACCAGTTCGGTAAGGGCCCGAATATCCTCCATAACGCGTTGCTCCTGAGCCGTATTGGCAGTGATGGGACCTGACAGATGTCGGGCTGTTGGAACGCCACGAACGCGCTCGATATTCCCGTCAGAGCGTCAGGTTACGGAGCGTCGGCCTCGCATGGCCACAAGCGGGGCGCCGCGCGTTTTCCGCACACCGTGCGCGTTACTCGATGACGCGCAGGTTGAACGGATCGGACTCGCAGAGGACGTCCGTGGCGTTGATGGTCGCGGTGGCCTGCAGCACCACCTCGTAAAGGCCAGCGGTGTCGAACGACAGGGTGACGGTCTCGCCCGACGACTGCGACAGGCGGGCGCTGCTGCCGCTCGGCACGGTGAGCGTCCAGTTGAAGGGTGACGCCACGAACTCACCGCCGGCTGGCGGTGCCGAGCCTGAGGCGTTGAGGGTGATGGTCTGACCCACGGTGTAGGGCTCGCCCGGGTCCACACCGATCACGCAGGTGGGCGGCAGCAGCTGGTCGCTGTGGTTGGCTTCCAGGAAGACGTTGATGTTGCCCACGGCGGGGTCGTTATGGGTGATTTGCACCTGCGCGGTGTCGTCGCTGGCGAAGTCACCATCAGGGCGCGCATAGGTCACGGTGACGCGCTCAGCCCCACCGGCCTCGATGTCGAGCGGCGCTGTGGCGTCGATAGCGAACTCGGCTGCCGAGGGGCCCGCGAGCGCCAGCGTGTTGACCGAGAGTGTGGCGCGACCGCTGTTGTAAATCACGAAGCTGCGGTCGTCCGACTCGCCAAACCCAAGGCCGGCCCAGAACAGACGGTTGGGAACCACCTGAATCTGCGGGGCGGCCGGGCCGGCCGAGAAGCGGCACTCGCGGAGTGTGCCTTCGAAGTTACCGGACACGCGGAGTGTACCGTTGACGGCGCGGTCGGCGGTGGGCGTGTACACCAGCTTGTAAACGCGGGTCTCGCCGGGTGCGATGGGCTCTTGCACGCCCGAAACAGCCTGGTCGCGCGAGTTCAGAAGCTGGAACTCGGCGCGCGCGTCGCTGGGTGAGATGGTCGAGATCGCCATGGTGTTGATGTTCAACGTGGCGCGCTCGGACGGGTTGTTGACCTCAATCAGCACTTCGTTGGCCTGCCCGGTGACCGCTTCGTTGAAGACGATGTTGTCGCAGGGGTCGATGTCGAGGATCGGCGTGTTGCCACCACCAGAGCGGAGCAGGACACTGGAGTTTCCGCCGCGTACGTCGTTGCTGGCAAAGGTCACGGTGGTGTTCAGGGCGGTGGTGTCGGACGGTTCCCAGTAGGCGCAGAAGTCGCGCTGACCGCCCACTTCAATGTCAATGGGCAGGGGCAGCTGTTCGGCCTGTTCGACACGCAGCCCCGCGACGGCGGGGGTGAGCGTGATGTCCGAGATGGTGAGGGTGCCCACGCCGGTGTTCTCGGCGGTCCAGCACTCTTCGTACGCCTGACCGGCGACCGGAGCAGGGAAGTCAATAACCGTTGGCGTGAGCGACAGCTCGCCCAGAGACAGGTTCAGTTCAATCGGTACCTCGATCTCTGCGTTCTCGGGGTCGCTGGTCTCGATGATGAGCGTGCCGCACTGCGCGTTGTTCCCGCCCGGGCAATCGGGAACGCCACCATCACCCGCAGGGCCGAAAGCCAACTGAATCTGAAGCTCCTCGTCCTCACCAATCTCGAAAGGGTCGCCGACTTCAAGATTTCCCCAGCGATACGCTGGATTGGGTTCGTCATAGACCCACGAGTCGTCACTACGGTTTTCCAGACTCTCGCCTGTAGAGCGGGTGAAACCGATGTATGGAGAAGTACCTTCGAGGCGAATCGACAGAATCTCGATCGGCGCCAGACCATCGTTCAGCAGGGTGATCTGCGCGAAGTTGCTGGGTCGTTCCACGTCGATGCCGTTAAACGACAGCTCGCAGGGGGTTTCGCACTGAACAGAGCCCTGAAAGACTTCTTCGAGTGAATCTCCGCAGCCCGAGACAGCGGAGAGGGAACCGGCGACGAGGCCAAGACAGAGGTTTCGCAGCTTCATAGGAGGGAGCCTTCGCGAGCGTAAACGGTAGTGGGAAAGCGGCGCGGAACGTAACGAAGGGGGGGCTCGATTGCAACAACGGCCGCACGGGGCGGCGGTGTTCGGGTGAAGATTTCGGTCTCAGGGCGGGCTTAGAAGCAGGCGGCTTCGTAATCGACCTCAAAGCACTCGCCTGGGCGCGGCGCGGTCGCTTCGGTCCAGAGGATCGAGTTGGCCGAGGTGTCGTAGGTCCAGCCGGTGGTCGCTCGCGTACGCGTGGGGCTGGGACCGCAGTCGGACAGCGTCCAGACGCTGACCGAGCCAGCCTCGGCCGGGCGACTCAGGTAGAAGTCCACACGCAGGCCAAAGGCGCGGTTGCCGATGGACGAGAGCGTCGATGCGAAGTTGTCGTCGCAGATCGAGCCCACCTCGCCGTCCGTTGCTTCGGCGACGTCGATGTATCGGTCGCCGGCAACGGCATCGCCCGCCGATGACGTGCAGCCGCCGCGCGGGCCCACAATGGCCGAGGCGTGGAACAGCGAGGTGTTGCGGAAGCCTTTGATGCTGCGGAAGAAGTCGATGTAGAAGTTCAGCTCGGCGCGGCTGGAGTCTTCTTCGTCGGAGATGAAGACCAGCTCGAGCGAAGCGGACTCTCGCAGGAATGAGCGGTTGAAACCGCCGCAGGCGCGCGCGCCGTCGGCGCCGGCGACGCACAGGTAGGGGGCGCCGCCGCAGTCGGCGTCCGCCGTGCACGACGAGCCGGGGAAGTCGGTGATGTTCGGGTCGGTAAGCGCCAGATAGGCTGCCTCAAGGCCGCGTTCGGTCGACGAGGCTGTAGAGTCCGACGTGCCGACTTC
>JAGWVZ010000190.1 GCA_018970625.1 Myxococcales bacterium
GATCTGGTCAATGACGCCGTCACAGTTGTTGTCGCGGTTATCGCAGGTCTCGGTGGCCGCGTAGGTCGCCGGAGGCGCACAGTAGCAGGTAGCTGCCGTGTTGCCGGAGCAGGCGATGGAACCTCCGGAGCAGACGCCCTGGCAATTGGTGCTGGCGATGTTGGACGGGTTCGCGGGGTCATAGCAGCACGGGCCGGCAGGCAGCGTGGTGACACGGTAGGCGGTGTAGGTGTTGCTGAGGCAGCCCGATGAGTTGGCGTACCACATTCTGTACTCGTAGGTGGTGTTGGCGGAGAGGCCAGAATCGAAGATCTGGCCATCACCGACGCCGGCGAGGGTTCCACCGTTGAACTCCCAGAATTGGCCGTACCCACGGCTGGCACAGCCGCCGGGCGCGACAGAAGGTGGCGTGGTGAGCGCCACGCACGCGGTGCCGTTGCCAAGGCAGCGCTCGACGCGTGCACCGGCGAGTCCTTCGCACGCGCGGTTCTCGGCGGCGACGACGGTGATGTCGATTGCGCTGGCACGCACCGCATCAAACCGGAGCTCGGTGGAGTAAGGCGCGCGACTGAGGGTGTTATAGGTCACCTGAGAGGAGGGTTCTGACTCTACGTTGAAACCGCCCGAGGTGGTGTACGAACGTCCGACGGCCGTCACTTGCACGTTGCCAGCGGCACCTGCGGCCGGCTGGGTGCGGGTGTATGTGGTACCCGTGGTAGACGCCGAGGTCGACGTTTCGGTGATAAACGCCGTGGTGGACGTATCGTTGGGGTACAGGCGGAAGCCAATCTCTCCCACGCTTTCGTCGGTCCAGAGAATACTGACCGAGCCGTTGGCCATGCGCGCGCAGGTCGGTGCAGCCATGGTCGGCGGTACCAGTGTCGTCATGGTGCGCTGCGACCAGGGACTCCAGCCTTCGGCCTGTACGCCGTCCTGATTCTGATAGGTGGCGCGCACCTCGTAGCATGGCCAGCCCGCTGTCAGCCAGGTGAGGCTGGTGGCACGGGTCCAGCCCGAGTCGGCAACGCACTGTCCCTGAAAACACGTTCCAGCCTGCCCGGCGATGGTACCACAGGTGGCGTCCGAAGCGCAGGCGGCGGCATAGGGGCTACACTGCCGAACCTGATAGCGAATGGCGGTGCAGTTGGTCGTACCGGAGCAGCCAGCCGGATGCGTCCCGGTGAGAATGTTCGGGGGTGCGGTGGCGCCGATGCTGAACTCTGCGGGGTTGGTACCCTGCGTGATGGTCACTTCGGAGGCTGTGGGCACGTGCACGCCGGTGGCGCGGGTGACAGGCGCCGAGACAGGACCGGGCGCCACCTCGTTCTCCCCCTCGATGCGCCGCGTGTAGCGCGTGTTTTCGGTGAGCCCGGCTTCAGAGTACTCCAGCCCGTTCACGTCGTCGATGCGGCCTACACCATCGAGGAGGTTGTACCAGACGGCCTTGGCCGCCGCGTCCCAGCTCCACAGCAGACCGCAGCCCTGCCCCTGACCAAACGCTGCGCACTCAGCCGCAGACATGGGCCGTGCGCCAAGGTTGGTAGGCGAGTTGGTGATTCGCCCGACGTACTTCACTTCGACGTACGGAATGAAATCGGGGAACGGTCGATACACCACGCTGCCGATCTGCTGCAGGTACCACGACTGACAAAACCTGGGATCACCAAGCGTTGAGATATCCGGCGAGAGCGTCTCGGACCAGAACAGATTCGAGGTCTCGTTCGGCCCCAGCCAGTCGTAGGTAGGGCTTACCGTGTGCCCCAGGCCCACCGTCTCGAAGCGCCCAATACCTGTGGTGCCACTCGGGTTGTCAGCAAACGCCACATTCAGACGATAGGCGCCCTGATCGAGATAAGAGAAGCCCCGTACCGCGATGCTGTACGATCCTTGTGGCATATAGCCATACATGCTCCACGTGGGGCAGGGGCTGCCTGTCGCTTCGTCGTCGTCCACGGCTTCCCAGAGCTGGGCCGTACCCGTCCCCTGATTGACGTACCAGAGCTCCAGAATCGGGTCGAAGCCGGTGCACGTTCCGTCTGGACGGCTGATGGTGAAGGTCAGCTGAGCCGAGCGGCCTGAAGGGATCTGAAACCCGTAGTGATCCCTATCGCCACCGGTGAGGTTGCCGGTCACGGTGAAGTTCCCGTTGGTAGAAGGGATGAACGTGCGACAAGCCGTGTTCATGGTGGAACCCGCTTCAGTGCACGTGGCAGACTCGGTAAAGGTCTGTCCGCTGCACAGGTTACAGTGAATCGGCGAGTTCCAGCCCGAGAAGGGGATTCCCGAACGCCAACGACCGGTCCACGCCCCGCGATAATCCGCGCCGAAAGCTCCATCGATCTGATTGGCCCAGCCACAATTGGCGCCCGATCCGTTTGTGCAGCGAAAATCCTGATAGCTGACGTATTCGAGGATGGGCCAGCGAAAGGTCGTGGGAATAGCCGGGCAACTGGAGCGGCTGTATGAGGAGAACCCGTAAATGTAGCTCGAGAACCAACTGACCGTGCCCGGGGTATATCTGAAATCTCCCATCGCGTAGTTCGTACCAATAGAGGTGGTAAAGTACTCGACACTTCCACCGCCCGGGGCGGAAGCAGCGGCCTCGGCGAGGCCCTCCACCGTGAAGTGCGCACGTCCCAGTGCCTGCTCGACACCACCGTACCAACCGACCCAGGTGACTCCGGACTGTTCAGTCAGAGGGCGGTTGGTGTTGTTGTAGTCATCGAGCCAGCCAGTGGCGGTCCAGGTGCTGGCACCCGCAGGCGCCGTGCCTGTGTCGGCATCGCGGCGAAACGTCCAGTAGGGATCCACGTGCACCGGGAACGCCCGATCGTCAGCGAGCAGCCAGGAGCCATCCAGCACGATGCTGAGCTCCATGACGCCTTCCTGAACCGACACCTCGTGGTGTACATAGTCACCACAACCGAACGAGTATGTGGGCCGTCCCTGATGATTCGGGAAGGTGTCGTTCGCATCCCACGCGATCGGCGGCCGAATGTTGATGGGGTTTGCACCGGGCACCTCAATGACGATCGCGCCGCACGTCTGCTGCGGCTGCGAGATCGGGCCACTGAGCTGACCAGGGCTGATTTCGGTCTGCACCACCCAGCCGTCGCCGAGCGCAACCCGTTGGGTCAGCCGTATTTCAGTGGTATCGACCGGCAGCGCGTCGCGCCACTGCGCGGTTGCCTCAAAGCCGTAGCCAACGCTGTCCAGGAGTGCGTCGACGGTGGTGGTGAGTCCGCCGCCCTGAAAACGCACGATCGAGCCTTCGATCTCGGGTGCTGATGCAGGGAGCGGCAGGGCAAGCTCTTGCGTCGCCGTGCGCGCGGTGAAGGTGAGCTCATTGAGGATGGTCAGGTCGTGGCCGATGCCGAGGGGATCGTCGAGTTGGATACCCTGCTGGAGCCCTCGGGAGATGCGACCGTCGATCCAGGCACCGTTCATGATCACGTCACCGCCCCGAACCGCAAGGCGAGGTGCCGCGTGGACCATGAAACGACCATCGGGCACGAAGGTCTCGATCTGGGCGGTCTGCGCGATGATCTCGGACTGCCGATTCATGAGGTAGCGCGTACGCGCCGTTCGCATGTTCAGCAGCTCCACCGTGCCAGCAGGATCACCCACATTTCGGAATCCCATCTCGGGGTGGTTGTGGAAATCGGACGGCACCAGCGAGCGCTGCCACGCGGCGTCGTCTTCCGACAGACGCACATCAGGGCGGCGGCCTGAGTCGAGATTCACGGGTACCTGACGGGTTTGTCCCGGCGTCACCGACGCAGGACGCGCCCCGGCAGAAGTCGCGGGGTCGGCGCCCGAAACCGGCGCGGGTGTCGCGCCGATACCCGAACCGCTCCCCGACTGAATCCCAGCGTCGCCGCCAGGCACCGCGACTGCGGTGAGCGGATTGCCAGACTGCACACCGGGTGCGGCGACCAGCGGATTGTCCGCACTGGTCACGGACTCGGCGCCGGGGAGAGATTCATCGCAACCGGTGACCACGGCTGCCCCTAACAGGGACAGAAGGACAATCGGCGCAAACGAGAGAGCGGTTGGACGGGGCGTTGACATGACTGTCACCGGGGCTTGGTCCTGAAAATCAATTACACGGGTCGACGCAACGCACCGACTCGCGGTCTTCGTTGCAGCCATAGAAACCACACACACCACACGGCGTACCGGGTTGGCTGGCAAGGTCGCCACACCCGCCGCAACGGTTCCGAAGCACATCGAGTTCGCATCGGGGAATATCGCCAGAGCATACGATATCACCGGTCTGACCGCACACCTCGCAGGTGTCGCCAGCGACAAGATCCGAGGGCAGGCAACCGCCGCAGCTGTTGAGCGCGAGGCTCACGCATTCGACGGTGCCGGGCACGGCTCCGCAGACATAGTAACCGCAAGTACCCTCGCAGCCCGTTCCGGGCAGCGGCAGGTCGGCGTCGCAGCCACCGCAGGGGTGCGCGTCACCGCACTGCATCTGCCGGTTCCGACAGGTCCACACATCGCCCGCACAACCGGAGTCACAGGGCTGCCCCGGGACGCCATCGGTCTCGCCGCCACAGCCGCCGCACGGGTTGCTGCCGTCAGACGAACAAACGAGCGAGGTACCACCGGGGGCGCACTGGAACACGCCACAGTCATTGCATGGATTGCCGGGAGAGTCGATCAGGGCGCCGCAGCCACCACAGGCGTTGGTACCGCGATCCACGCAGATGGTGTCCTCGGTGCCGGCGCACTCAATACGGCCACAGCCCGTTCCGCACACGGCACCCGGCACGTCGTCGAGCGGCGCGCAACCACCGCACGCGTTGCGTCCGGGGTCGACGCACGAAACCGTTTCCGGGCCGGTGCACAACAGCGTACCGCATTCGCCGCAGCTGCCTCCCGGCACCTGATCCAGTTCACCGCAACCACCGCACACGTTGGCCGAGTCGCTGCAGATAACGCCGCGATCGCCGTTGCACTCCCACACCCCGGAGCAGCCGCATGGGGTGCCAGGCTCGTGCTCCAGCTCACCGCAGCCACCACAGGCGTTCGCGCCAGGGTCGTCGCAGAGGGTCTCGTCCGGTCCATTGCATGCGGACGTGCCACAGGCACCGCAGGCCACACCGGGTGGCGTGCGAATGAAGCCGCAGCCACCGCACGGATTCGCCGTCGGGTCCTCGCAACGCAACGCTTCTGTGCCGTCGCAAACAAGGTTGCCGTCGCAGCCACAGGCATCACCAAATTCTCCCACCAGCGGGGTGCAGCCTCCGCAGAAATTCCGGTCGTTCGGATTCGAGCACACCGTGCGATCGTCACCGTCGCACACCCACGTGCCACAGGGGCTGCACGCCTCGCCCGGATCCTCGCCCTCGACCAGTGGACCGCACCCACCGCAGGGGTTCACCGGGCCACCGCCTACACAGACGGTCGCGCCTTCGGCACCACATACCACGCGCCCGCCGCAGCCGCAGTCGGCGCCCGGCGTCTCAGCCAGCTCGCCACAACCACCACAGGCGTTACGACCCGCTTCGTTGGCACACACCACACCATTCTCGCCATCGCACTGGTAGGAGCCGCAATCACCGCAGGCATCGCCGGGTTCGTTCGGCAGCGCCTCTGTTCCACCACAGGCGTTCTGACCCGTACAGGTGCACTCCAGCCCGGCGTTATCGGCCGTACAACCCAACGTGCAACCCAGCTGTCCTTCAATGACACAGCTCTCGCCGGGCGCACCCGCCGGACCAGCAAGATTGCCGCAGCTGCCACACGCATTTGCGCCCGCATCTTCACAGGAGACGACCCCTGCTGAGCAAACAAAAGTGCCGCAGTCCCCGCAGCTCGTACCTACGCGCGGGTCGTCGCAGGCAGCGTCCGCCTCGACATCCGCATCCACACCCGAGTCGCTGTCCGTGTCCACAGGCTCCACGTCCTGCGCGTCTGGGACGGTCGCGTCCGGTACTTCGCCCGCATCAAGGTTTGAGCCACCCTTGTCACCGCACGCCAGTAACGACAGCGCGGTGGTCAGAGCGACCAGCCAGAACGCCTGGCGAGCAGATATGTGTACGTTCTTGTAAGACATACGAGCGTTTCGCCTCGATTTGTTGGCCTTGCATTTCCGTCCGGCATTCGCGGCCAAACGACCGTCATGCGAGACGCATGACAGCCTCTAACACTCTGGCCGTCGATGCAACAATACGCAAGGGCTATTCCAACTTCACTAGCAGCGTGCACTTTCTTACGGATCGTCCTGATTTCATACACTTCCGGCGCTAGCACCCGCGGTCGCCCCACCCGTAGATCCGCACATCCGCACCCGACACTGCAAACTTTGCGTAGCAGCCGGGAATCTTTTCTATCGCACTGGCTGTGGCGCCGCGCACTACTCCGAAATACCCAGCAATTCCAGGAGCGGACCTGAGGGCGACGCGTCCGCACGAAGGTCGATCCGCGCCCGCAACGCCCACTCCAGCTCGCCGTCGCCCTCGGGATCGCCTGTATCGACAAGCAGGCGCTGCGTGACCTCCCACACGTGATCGCCCACCGCCCTGATCAGTGTCCGATCGCTCAGACGAGCCGTATGGTTGAACACGACCTGCCCGCCGAGCTCGTGCAGCGGCCTTAGAGTCTCCTCGAGCAGCTCAGCCGTCCACTCCGACTCCCCGTCGAGCCGCAAACCAGCGAGCGCGTCGTCCCAGTCGCGGCGCGCCAGGGCCTTCACGACCAGGTGCACTTCTGCACGCACCCGAGACGTAAATGCACGCTTATCCAACGAAATATCCACCTTGCGCGGTGTCGTGGGCTCATCGCCGGCCTCCGCACCCTCCAGCATCTTCTCCCACTCCTGCAGCAGCGATGAATCGACGCGCTCAATCATCGATCGCAGGTAACTGATCACCTCGACCAGCTCGTCATTGCGATAGGTCTCGGGCACAGTCTGCACCAGGATCTTCCACACCTGCGACAGGTAGCGCAGCAGCACCCCCTCGGCCGCTTCAAGCCCCAGCTCATTGACATACTCGCCGAAGCTCATCCACCGTTCGATCATCTCCC
>JAGWVZ010000191.1 GCA_018970625.1 Myxococcales bacterium
TAAAGTCGAAGAAGGTCGTCGGCGCGGCTGCCGGCAGCACCGCACGGTTGGGGGTGGGCGACGTATCAATGGCCTCGATGTAATATTTCACACCCGGGGCATTTACGATAACGGCGGGCACCTGAGCGCTCCAGGTGTTCCCGGCGACGTTCGTCATGGTCACCGAAGCATAACTCCCCGACAATGAACCGTAATACAGGTTGGCGACCCCAACGCCGGTGGTGTCGGTAATGGTCGCGGTCACGGTCACGGGAGAGCCCGGCGCCTGACCATCGCCCACTTCGGTATGCGTAATGACGGGCGGAACGAAGTCGCCGGACACCGTGAAGTTAAAGAAGGTCGAAGCGCTGACGGGCAGACGCGTCGTGTTGCCGGCGCCGGTGGTGTCGGTCGCCGAGAACCAGTACTCGATTCCGGGGGCGGTAATCGCTGATCCCGGGATCACACCGCTCCAGTTGGTGCCTGCTCCGGGCGTCAACGCGACTTCATCGGCCGGGATGGTACCGATCGTACGGTAGAAAAGGGTGACCGATTGAACGCCCGTTTGATCCTGTGCGGTCACGTTGACGGTGATCGGCGTTCCGGCAGGCCGTCCATCGGCGATCTCGGTGTGCTGCAACAGCGGGCCTTGTGTGTCGGCCGCGCCGCCCAGAATCTCGACGACCGCCGTATCGGTGGCCGACAGACCGGCCGCGTCTGTGACGGTCAGCGTGGCAATATACAGGCCCGCGGTCGTGTACGGGTGCAGGGGGTTGCGTCCCGTGACCGGCGGAGTGCCGTCGCCAAAGTTCCACACATAGGTCAGCGACGCGGCGGCGGTCTCGGTGTCCGATGAATTGTCCGACCGGAACGCGACAGGTTCTTCCAGCACCGGTGTACTGACATCAGCAAAATAGGGTCCGTTTGCCTCGGCGAAGGGGCGATCGTTCACGTCCACCAGCACGCGGGCGTGGTCGGGTGCGCCGTCATCGTCGACGATGGTGATGTACGCCTCGGCGCTGCCGCGGGTGGCGAAGGTGTGCTGCACGGTCTGACCGGCGGTGACGGTGCCATCGCTCATGGTCCAGAACGCGGTGGCAATGGTGCCGTCCAGATCCACGGCAGCCGAGCCGTCCAGCGTCACCCGTTCGCCCGTCGGGGCCACGATGCTTCGCGCCACGGCATCGGCCCGGGGTTCCTGATTGGCGGTGAAGTCGTGTTCGACGGCGCCGATATCTACCCGCGACGAGAGCACACGCGCCCGCCCGAACAGGTCGCGCGTCAGCCCCGACGGAGCTGTGGGGCTACCCACGTTGATCACGGGTGACGTGCGGAACACCTGGCCATCCCACCAGCGTGGGAAGGCTGCCCAGTCGTCGTCCTCGATATTCGGGTTGGTCGTGACCGGGCTGGTATTGGTTGTGCCCGACGCCACCGTGATCGTCGCCGAGTTGTGATAGCCGTTGTAGCCCAGCGAGAACGCCGAGTTGAAGCCGGACAACGAGGCGATGTTCTGGTCATAAATTGCTGCCGAGGTGGAGTTGGCGATCAGGTTGTTCTGCAACGTGAGCGACTGCGCGTAGCTGGACGAAGATGACAGCCGGCTGGCGTACACCCCATAGTTCTGCGCGACGAAGGTGTTGTTGGTGAGCGTGTGCGACGCGGCCGGACTCATGATCGTTGTCGCGTTTGCTAAGTATCCGAAGCCCCAGTGCGTGGCGTAGGAGCTGCGCAGGCGCACGATGCTCGAAACGGCCTCGACACCTCGGCCACTTCCGGCGAAGTTGGTGCCGATGAGGGTCGCAGCCAGAATGTCGGCGAAGTTGGTGCTGCT
Organism: Myxococcales bacterium; assembly: GCA_018970625.1. Next base: position 1,814 of record JAGWVZ010000191.1, read on the forward strand.
GGTCACATTCTGAATCAGGAACCCGTTGGTCGTGCCGTAGCGAACCTCGACGTCCTCGAAGGTGGGTGAACGCGGACCTACCACGTTGAAGCCAAACTGTGGGTACTCCACACGCAACCACTCCACGGCGCCGATCGTGTCTTCGAAGCGCGTGCCCCACCACATGCCGGCGGTCGGCGAGGTGCTGTCGGGCGTGAACACCACCGCAGGACCATCGGTCGGGAAGGTAAACAGGGCGTTACTCAGAAACCGCAGCTCTGCGCGATTGGTGCTCAGTCCGCCGATCATGCCGTCGGTGTTGGGGGCGACCCGAAACTGCACGCCGGGCTCGAAGGTCACACGCTTGCCTGCCGTCACGACCAGGTCACCCAGCAGGGTGTAGGGAGAACCGGCTGCTGTGAACACCGTGTCTTCCCAGATAAAGCCCATGATCTGCGGGCCAAGGGCGCCGGCGTAGTCAAGGGCGCCCACGCGACCTGCCGCAGGGCCCAGACCTCGCAGCGGAGAGTACTGCGTGGGCGTGTAGTCGCGCGCGGCGCCGTCCACGTACAGCGGATTCCACGAGAAACACGTCGTACCCGAGTCGGTGATACCCGAGACGTTGGGCGTGTTCTGCCAGATGTTCGAGAACTGACAGCTCCAGACGGCGTTGCCCGTAAAGCTGGTGTTGTCCACGTAGCCCGCGCCCGTGTTGTTGGTGATCGAGCACGCGCGGGTGGTCAGGCTCAGGGTGCGCGACGACGATGTCGTTCCGCGGTTGGTCCAGATGCCATCGCCCGTGTTGTGCGCGATGGTCAGCTGCTCCAGATAAATACTGAATGCACCGTTGGTGTTAAGCGACGAAAAGATGCCTGCGCCACCGTTGCCGAACACGCGCCCGGTCTGCCACGTTACCGAGCCCGACGGCAGCTCGACGCCGTTGGACGTGTTGTTGTACGCGTCCACATCGGTGAACGAAACACTGGCCAACGTGGTGATCTGGGCGCCGACCTGGTTGTTGTAAAGATTGACTCCGTCGAAGCTGGGTGTGCCTCCCTGCACGAGCAAACCGGCGACACCACAGTCGTGAATGTTCGAGTTGCCCATGGCGAGATTTCGGTTTTCGACCGTCATGCCAACGCGCGCCCACGCGATGTCGAGCTCGCGAATGCTGGCCAGCTCGGCCGTTGACGGCACAATGACGCCGTACCAGTTGTTGCGCGCCGGTGAGGCGGCCGCCGAGGTAAAGCGAACCGGGCGGCTCAGCGTGCCGTCGGAGTTCAGGCGCCCCTCAATGCGGATCTCCACACGGGCGAGGTCAACGCCGCCCTGCATATTGTCCGTTGTGGCCATGCGCAGCGTGGCATCGGGGCGGAACGTCAGGACGGCGCCCGGGGCAATGACCATGTCGCCGGCCACGTCGTTGACGCTGCCGCTCTCGAAGGTGGCGTTTTCGTACCAGAAGCCGTGAAGGCCAGCGCCCGTCAGGGCACCCGTGTAGTCCACCGCGCCTGCCACCAGTGTGCCGTCAGCCGGCGAAAAGTAGCGCGCGGGTGAGCGGTTGGTGGGCGCAAAGTTCCCGTTTGCGGGGTCCACCAGGAGCGAACGGTAGCGCAGATTGGCGGATTCAGGCGACGGCGTGGTCTGCGAGAACGGGGTGGGCGCGCCCGCGTACACGCTCTGCGTGACGGCCAGCCCGGATACGGAGCCGAACGTCGCGCGCGCCGAGTCGTGGGTGTGGGCCAGCGTCTGCCCTTCCATGATCGAGCGGTTGATGCTCACCGTGGTCGTCAGGGTGGATGACGTCGACGATTTGCCAAACTGAACCGCATAGCTACCCCCCCAGAACGTGCTGTAGGCGATCGACACCGTCGATGTCCCGGTCAGCGTTCGGTACACGTCCAGCCCTGTGCCGTTGGCCGCTGGGCGAAAGATGGTGCCCGTGACGGTGGCGGACGCGTTGTTGATGTCCACCCCCTGATTGACGTCCAGAAAGCTGCAGTCGATGATGTTGAGCGCAGCGGCGCTCGTCAGCACGCCGGTTCCGACGCCTGTGCCGCGCACCGAGACGCGTTCCAGACTCAGGGTGCCGGTAGAAACAGTGGTGGTGATCGCCGTCGTCCGAAACTTGTCGATCACCACATCGCGAACGGTGATGTTGGTGGTCGTGGTCGTGTTCAACTCCAGACCAAAGTCGGTGTTACCGATGACGGCCTGTTGCAGGTTGAGCACCGCCGCAGGCCCTGTAACAATGCCTTCCCAGTAGTTGGAAGCCGTCGTGACGGCGCCCTCGAAGCGAATGGGCAGGGCGGCGGTTCCAACGGCGTTGAGCGTGCCGTTCACGATCAGCTCAATGTCGTTGGCGAATGCATTGCTGAAACGCACCTGCACGCCCGGTTCGATCGTGAGTGTGACCCCTTCGATGACCGTGACGTCGGTGAGCACATCGTACGGGCTCTGCGCCAGCGTCCACGTCGTGTTGACGTTGATGTTGCCGGTGACATCGGTCGCCATGGCGGCCACGGGTACCAACAGGCCGAGCGTCGTCAAAAGCGCCAGCAGCCCCAGACGCAGGGAGGAGGAGAGTTCGCAGGCGGACCATCGCATGGGGACACCACGGTACAGGAAGAGCATGCACACAGGATTGCGTGTGTGTGCCTAGCCTGCATGCAAACGCGGTCAACAGTCGAATGCGGGCGCGATCCCGGTTTGTGTGATCCCCGGCAGGATCGCGGCGTCACCCTCCGTCGCGCGACAGGGGCATTACAGGATCCGCTTGCGACGTCCTGACAGCTTCTCGAAGCCAGCGGGCACAGAATCTCCCGACGCCACACAACGAGCCAGCTGCATGCCCTCAAGGTCAACGTCGGCGGTCTGCACATCGCGCAGGGTCAACGCCGACAGCGTTCCACCCGCGCCGCGCAGGCTCCGAATCGTGCCGCCCGAGATCGTGACGGAGGTCCAGTTGGCGTCCTGCAGGTCGATATCTTCAAGGGTACAATTGTCAAAGCCGGTGCCGGTGAGCTCGGAGCCCTCCATGGAGCAACCGCGCACGGTGCAGCCGCGCAGGCCTGCGCCGTCCATGGACACGCCAGACAGCCGGGTGCCGCCCAGGGTGCAGTCAATCAGCGTGGAGCCGGTGAAATAGGCGCCCTCGAGGTTGGCGTCATTGAACAGGATATGGTCCAGCACGCAGTCGTTCCATTCCGTGTTCGACAGGTCCATGCCCGAGAAGTCGTAGTGCGACACCGCCAGCGCCGAGAAGGTCTCTGCCGCGAGGGCGTCGCGCGCGTCGGGCTCACGCAGGGCGTCGGCAAACCCACGCGGGTCGTTACGCGTCAGCAGAGTGCGAAGGGTACGGGTTGCCCTGGCCATGATGAACCTCGAGAGATGGCGGTGAGAGCGGCGCGGCGCGATACCAGCGGAGGCGCGGATCGGCAAGCCGATTTCTGAACAGCAGAAGGCGGGCAGGGCGTCGCTGGTGTCGGCCCGGAGGCAAAAGATCACCCTATGTCACAGCTGTGTGAATTTGTCGTCGCACCCCGCTCAAGAGGCCTTTTATGAGCGCCGTGGGGATTGCGATCCGAACGTGGCAACGGTAGTGAGCCATCGCACTTCAAACATCCCATTTCGTTGCGGCGAGCGTACGCCCCGCCGTTGCATCGAACCACAATTTGTCTGCTGTCTGTCTCTGCGTCTGTCCTTGCCACGGAATCGCTCATGCGCACCCCTCCATTCAGACTGCTCTCTGTCGCGTTTTCACTAGGCCTTCTGGGCGTGGCGTGCGACGCGTCACTTCAGGACGAGGGCTCTACCGAAGAGACCGCCCCTTCGGTCGAGTCGGAAACCACGACGACGGGCTCCATCCTGACCGATGCCGAGTCGTTTCACGCGGTGTATCGTTTTCAGGGCTCGTTTGACCCCGAGACCGGCTTCTCGTTCGAGCCTGCCGTGTTGCAGGCGAGCGAGTACCGCACGGCGGATCAGGCGCTCTGGTGCGGCATGACGATCGTGGCAGACGGTACAGCCGGGTCGGGCCCGGTGGACACGGTGGAGGTCGTCGGTGATCCGGCCTCGATCTTCCGGGACGCGGCCTGCTTTCCGGGTGGCGTCTATCCGGCACCGCAGATCGTGTATCTGGCCAGCCGCGCGCTGTGTCAGGACGTGACCGTCCGCAGCTTCTTCGACACCGAGACGCTGACCAACACGCACGCGGTCATCGATTTTGTGTCGGTCCCCGGTTACGAGGCCTACAACGTGCCCGGCGTGACGGGCGCGACCAGCCCGGGCGGCGACAACCTGCCCAACACCTCGCGCGGCCTGTGGAGTTACGGCAACCTGGGCCCCAACGGCAGCGGTACGAACTCGGCTATGAACCGGTGGATCTTCCGGTATCCCCAGGAGCAGGCCTTCCGGTTCAACGGCCGCGTCATCGCCGCGTTCCAGGAAGTCTGCGGCAACGCGACCGACGACGACTGCGATGGCCGGGTGAACGAAGGCTGTCAGGCGTTCGCCGTGGGCGACCTGTGCACCTCGAACCTCGACTGCCTGTCGGTCAACTGCGACCCCGGCACCAGCCGCTGCGCGACGACCACCTGTGGCGACGGCCTGCTCAACGGCACCGAGACCGCGCTCGACTGCGGTGGCCTGTGTCCGTCGAAGTGCGCGAACGGGCTGACCTGTTCGGTGGGCGGCGACTGCGTGAGCGGCGTCTGTCGCACCGGCACCTGCCGGCAGTTCCGCGCGCCGGCGGCTGGCGAAGTGATCGTCTCCGAGGTCATGGCCAACCCCGTCGGCGACGATTCGCTGGGTGAGTGGCTGGAGCTCACCAACCTCAGCAGCGCCTCTCTGGACCTCACCGGCTGCGTGCTTACGGACGCCGGCGTGGATAACCACGCCATCGGCACCACGCTCAGCATTCCGGCCAACGGTCGTGTGGTGCTCGGTGTGAACGGAAACGCCGCGACGAACGGTGGCGTGACGGTCAACTACGTGTGGTCGGGTGGCTACTTCCTGGGCAACTCGGGCGACGAGGTCCGCCTGACCTGCGACGGTGTGCTCATTGACGCCTATCCGGTACCCACCAGCCAGGTCGGCTACTCCTCGCAGGTGTCCTCGGCCACGCTCACGGCGGTCGGCAATGACAGCGCCCTGAACTCGTGTCGCTCGACGGCGTCGTACGGCACTGCCGGAAACTTTGGTACCCCCGGCGCCGGCAACGGCACGTGTGAGCTCACCAAC
>JAGWVZ010000192.1 GCA_018970625.1 Myxococcales bacterium
CACGGCGGGCATCCGGGCACCCCGTAGCACGCGAAACTGCCCCGTTCGAACACCTCGATCCATCGCGTCTGTCGAAGCCAGCAACGATTCCTGCAGCGCATCAGCAAACTCAGCGCTGTCACGCATCGCGCCAACCCGCCGCAAATCCTCTGCAATCAGCCACGGAAGCTCTGCGTGCACCCCGACCTGCGACTGCAGCGCCACGGGTCCCCACTCTTCCTGGCCGGGAATGACCTGCCCGGGGGCGGTGCCAACTGGCGCCAGATAAAAGGTCTCAATGCCCTCGGCCAGCACGTTGGGAGCTGAGTTCAGATGCAGACTGATGAACAGGTCCGCATCGACTGCGTTCGCGACGTGGGTGCGCTCTTCCAGGGTCGGATAGGTATCGGCAGTGCGCGTCAGGATCACGCGAACGCCGGGTAGCGCCACTTCAATCGCATCGCGCAGCTGCAACGAAATCTGAAGCGCCAGATCCTTCTCCAGCGTCTCTTGTGGACCCGCAGCGCCCAGGTCTTCGCCGCCATGCCCCGGATCAATCACGACGGTGTCGATCGTCGACCAGGCCTGCGCCATCACCGGCGTCGCCACCAGAAAGGCACTGGACAGGGTGATCAGCTGCATCAGGTGGCGCATGGGTTCCTCGGCTACGTCGCGAATCCAACCCCTTGATCTTACGGCATACGCGGTTTGTAGCGAATTTTTGCCATCCAATCCGTCATTTTTCTCGCCCACGTGTCGCCCCTGTGCTCAACCGACCGCATGTTTCAGCACGTTGTTCAGATCAGGGCGGCGGCTCGTGTCGTCGTCTGCGGAATCGTACTGCTCTGGGGTTCGTCGCAGGCGTTCCCGGATGCGGGCGACCGCCCTGCCTTGCCGCTTCGAGCCGAGGCCGTGCCAAGCTGTCTGGTGGAAGTGCAGCAGGAAGCCGAGCAGCTGGGGATTTCGTTGCAGGTCGTTCAGGTGTCGACCCCCAACGGGAGGCTTGTGGACTCAGCGGCAGCGTGGTGGCGCGAGCATCCGGTGGACGTTCTGGTGTGGCTGGACGGCCACGACGGACACCTGGTGAGTCGCTGGCAGAGCTATCGTCGCGCGCGCCGAACGATGCTGGCAGCATCGCAGGCTGCCAACTGGCCGTGTTCGCTGGTCGACCCGCTGCGAGAGCTACTGGGCAAGCAGCGACAGCATCGGCTCTTGCTGTTGGCGATCGCGGGCGCTGGTCTCGCGCTTTGTGCTCCCGCGATGTGGTTTGTGGCGGGATTTCGCAGACGTAGAGCGGTTCAGAACTCGACGTAGAGCGAGAGGGTGGCGTCCAGATGGACGCTGAACTCCGGAAAGAGCGACATCAGGTAAATGGAGGGCTGAAACCCGAACTGCTCGGTGACAAGCAGCACACCGCCGATACCGGCGCCAATGTGTGCGGGGCCTTCGTCGGTGGTGTCGTAGGCTTCTTCCTGACTGATGTACACCAGGTGGCTGACCTCTCCGTACCCGGCGCCGCCTTCGAGGTAAAACCGCGTGCGAGGGTTGTTGATGGCGTAGTATCGCCCCTTCAGCCCAAACATGGGCTCCAGGGTGATGCCAGTCTCGAGGAACACGAGCTGCATGCGGGTGAATGGCACAATCTCAACGGCGGGCGTGACGGCGATGCCGACCTCGAACGCGAGTTGCAGCGGCGATGAAGCCAGCCCGGGGTTGAGGTCGTAGTTCGAATAGACGTTGGGGGGCGCCGTCGCGAGACCGACACCGGTGCCGCCGCCGAGGGCAAGGTGAAGGCGGTGCGACATTTCAGTGGTGCGGGAGGCGCCTGATGACCTCTGCGGGGGGTCGCGACGTGGAGCGGCGCCGGATGACCTCTGTGAGCGGTCGCGACGAGGAGCGTCGCCCATGGCATCTTCGGCAGAATCCGACGCACGTTGTACCATGATGGCGATCGGCTGCGCCGGATTACCGATGCTCTCGAGCAGGAATCCGCGCGCATCGAGCGCCTCGATGAAGTAATCGATCTGCACGCTGTTTGCGGTGGCGGCAGCGGGAATCTCACCGAAGAAGGTATAGGGGTCTCCCTGCGGCAGCAGGGGCGCAGCGTAGTACTGGGTGTCTCCAAGTGGCCGAAACTGAACCCGAATCTGCGTGGCAGCCAGGGACGGTGGTATCGAAACGCCGATGATAACGGGGTCGCCGGCGACGGCGTTACGAACAGCGCGGTGGGCCATGGACGGGCCGGCTGGCTGCTGCGGCTGCGGCTGGACCACCGGTGGGGTAGGCTGGGTGGGCGGGGTCTGAACGACGGGCTGAACCGGCGGGGTCTGAACAACCGGTTCTGCTGGTGGCGGAGTGCCTGTGTTGGTCGGAACGAGCGCGCGGGCCTGGTCGAGCATGTCGATCAGGGTCGGTGTAGCGTAGTAGGGGTGAACCTGCACCGAGGAATCGATGAGCAGGCCTTCCACAAAGGGCCCGGTGGTGACGCTGGCGTCCCCGCTGACGGCGAAGAGCACGACGCCGTACATGATGAACGTCTCAGCGGCCGGCACCGAACGAATCCCGTTGGCACGGATTCGCTCGATCGAGGCTTCGAGCCCGGCGCGAGCCGCGTCCAGATCCAGCATGTCGTAGTCGTCGTAGGCCTGAGCCAGGGCGACTTCCACCTCGGGGTCATCCTGCGCCCGGACATGCACAGGTGCGGCGACGAGTAGTGCGGCGACCAGTAGGCCAGCGAAGAGACGTGCCATGAGTAGCGTGGAGTTGGGCGCGCAGGTCAGCGGGCAGTGATGTGGAATTCGACGCGTCGATTGGCGGCGCGACCCGATTCGGTAGCGTTGTCGGCGATGGGTACTTCTTCGCCGAAGCCGACCGCCGTCAGGCGTGCGCGGTCAATACCGACGCTGACCAGGTAGTTCATGACAGAGTCTGCGCGGTCCTGACTGAGCTGCTGATTGTAGCTGTTGGAGCCGCGGTTGTCGGTATGCCCTTCCACGCGAATCACGATGGTCGGGTACATGCGCAGCACGCTGGCGACAGCATCGAGCACCTGAAACGAGACCGTGCCGGTGATGTTCGCCGAGTTGAGCTCGAAGTTGATCTGCTCGCGAATCTCGATTCGGTCAGCGGTCAGAGTGACCAGCGTGTCGCCGTCGGGGCAGCCGTCTTCATCCTCGTTTCCGTTGAAGTCTTCCGGCTCCATCGGGCACGCGTCGTTCAGGTCCAGAATGCCATCGGCGTCGTTGTCATCGTCGGGGCAGCCGTCTTCATCCATGAAGCCGTCGATGTCTTCGGCCTCCATGGGGCACCGGTCGACGTTGTCGAGCAGTCCATCCCCGTCGTTGTCGGGATCGGGACAGCCATCGGTATCTTCGAATGTGTCGTAGTCTTCGGGGTCCGTGATGCAGTCGTCGTCCGTATTGGCGATGCGATCGCCGTCTGCGTCATCGGAGCAGGCGTCACCCACACCATCGCGGTCGGTGTCGGCCTGGTCGGAGTTGGGCGTGCGCACGCAGTTATCGGCAGGATTCAGCACAGCGTCGCCGTCGATGTCATCGTCGCAGACATCACCGATGCCGTCGCTGTCGAGGTCTTCCTGAGCCGGGTTGGGTACATACCTGCAATTATCGTCGTCGTTGGCGATGCCGTCGTTGTCATCGTCAAGGCCGAAGCAAATCAGCCTGCCATCGACGATGCGAAGCACTTCCTCCATGTTCTCGCGCGCGATCGCGACATGGCGAATCGCCGGCAGATACTCACCGCGCTGCATCTCGTAAGTCAGGAAATCCGTATGCGCTTCGGCCATGGCAAACGGGCGCTCTGCGTCGCAACGCAATGCAGCCTCGCGCGTGTACTCCACCTGGCCGGAGAGGTACTCCTGTTCGTCGTTCAGCTGCGAACCGCTGATGCAACCCGGAAGCGCACCCAGCAGTAACAGACCCGTTCGCAGCGACGTCGAGCCGCCAACGAGGACGAGAGCGCGCATCGGGGCAGACAACGTACATACAATCATGGCGTCACCGGACGGAAGACGTCGTTGGACGAAGACGGAACCACCGGAGCGGATGGTACGATCCCCTGAGACGGAGCCGGAGTACCCTGCGCGGGAAGCGGATTCCCCAGCGCATCGGTTCGGTTACGCACCCGGTCTATCGCAGCCCGCGCCTGTTCGAGTGCACGAAGGGCGTACTCATGGGCTGCCTGATAATCCGAGTAACCCCACTCTTCGCGGGCCTTCTCGAGATACTCCACCGCGCTGATGTACTGGTACGTCGCGTACTGCTCGGCGTACTGAGAACCGGCCTCCGTGACCAGATTCTCGGCACGTGCGATCGACGACGTCGAGACAATCGGGCCACACCCCATTCCGCTCAGTGCCATCAGAACGCCCAACAGGGCGCTCCATTTCACCAACGCGATCGTACCACTCTTACCGTTTCCGTCTTTCACACGCTTCTCCAGCGCTTTGTCTCCCACCACGCCTTCCTCACATCAGGCTCACCTGAACCGTGTGGTGACGCGCCGTATGACGACCTCGGGACCATTTCGCAGCTACCAAAGCCATACCAACAGTGTCAAGAAGCCGACTCCCGACACGTCGCAAGCGACAACGTCTACCTCTCCGCTGCGCTTGTACTTTCCTGCGCGGCGCGGCAACCTGACGAAGCTGACTCGCCTCCCTCACGGCAACACACGATGGTCTCCTGCCTGCGCTGCGGTTCTCCGTCCGTTGACCCCGACTTCTGCGATGTTTGTGGCGCCGACCTTGGCGCCGAGGGCCCTGCGCTGCGCCTCGTGCGTGGGGACCGGCTGGCATTTGACTACGACGATGCCCGCACACAACAAACCGAGCGCGTCACCATCACGCTCACAGAGTCCATCGTTGAGCAGACTTCCCGGCGCATCTGGATGGCGTCCAACCGCCAGCAGCAGCCGTTCAGGGTCGAAGAACGAGACGATGGCGAGGAGAACGACCCCGAGCGGGTCACGGCATTCCCGGAGCTCGTTGAGCTGCCAGTCGCCGTCACCACCTACAACAACCGGCGTGTGCGGATTTACGCGCACGTCGAGAGTCAGTCGCTTGCCGAGCGCCTACAACTTCTGGGCCGTGCGCTCTCGCCGGAAGAGGTCGTCGACTGGATGAACCCGGTCCTCGACCTGATTCACACCTTTCATCAGGCAGGTTTCGTTTCGCTCCGGCTGTGCCCCTACACCATTGCGTATCGGACGGACGGTTCAGTCTGGTTGCAACACACCGCCGGACTCTACCCTGCAGACACGCTCCCGTCCCGCCTGTCCACGATCCGCGGCTACACCGCTCCAGAGGTCTACTCATCCGCCCTCCATCGACCGCCGGGTACGTCGGCAGACCTCTTCAGCCTGGCCATGGTCGTCTACTTTCTGGTTACTCGGCGGGACCCACCTGTCGGCATGCATTCGTCTTTCCTGCCTGCTGTGCGCGTCCGGGACCTCGAACCCACGTTTCCGCCAGGATTCGAACGCTTTTTTTCGCGCGCGGCCTGCGCAGAACCTACCTCTCGACCTGCGACCATTCAGGAGTTCCGGGCGATTCTGCATGACGCTCACGACAGAACGCGGGCTCCCTCGCTGCCCTCGGATGCCCTTCGATTCTCCGTCGCGTCCGAGACGCACACAGGAATTTACAAGCGAACGCAAAACCCGACCAACCAGGACGTTGTTTTCTCGGCCTGCCGCCCTGATCACCAGCTCGCGCTGCTGGCGGTCGCCGATGGCATCTCGACCGCGTCACTGGGATCTGGCGATATTGCGTCCATGCTTGCCGGCAGGCGTATTCAGGATGCATGGGGCCAGCTGCTTGAAAATCCATCCAGCCTTGAGCGCAAGGGCGCAGCGCAATGGCTCACCGGGCTCCTGAACGCCATCAACGACGACATCATCGCCTGGCTCAATCAGCGGTTCGCACCGTTTGCAGGTGAACCCCACCAGACCATGGGTACCACCTGTGTGCTGCTCCTTGTCTGGCGAGGGATCGCCCACGTCGCATCCGTGGGCGACAGTCGCGCCTACCTGATTCGCGACCACGACATGGAGCGAATCACCCGGGACCACAACCTCCTGACCCTCGGTATTGCTCATGGACTGGGCGCCGACGATGCCATGATGATGCCGGATTGCGATGCGTTAGCCCGTTGTCTGGGCGTGTTTCGCCTTCTTCCCGACGGGTTCCTGCAGGCACTGCCACCCGAGCCAGACCACTACGCCTTCGCGCTGAAGCCCGGAGACCGTGTTCTTTTGTGCAGCGATGGCCTCACGGACTTCGCGGGTATCACAGAGGAGGCCTCGGAACGCGCTATTCTGTGTGCCGTAGAAAACGAACCGCAACCCGAGATAGCGCTGCTGGATCTGGTGGCCCTGGCCAACAAAGGCGGCGGCGGCGACAACATCGGCGCAGCCCTGCTGGCTGCAGAGACCGAACCACTGTCCCTCGTCGGCTGGCTGGAGGCACGTCGACGACAGCCCCCGCTGACCACCGAACCCGACTGACGCGCTCGCGGTTCACGCGGACACGTCCGCGAACGTTATCGACCCAGAATGCGGCGAGCCGCCGTGATCGCCCGAAACACGCCCACGTCTTTGGTGGCACCGCGCGGGCCTACACCGCACACAAGAAACGTCGAACCACCACAGTCGAACGAACGCACACTCACACGCCCTTTCTCGGCAGCGAACACGCAATCGCCCAGAGATTCCATGACCTGAAAACGGGTTGCGGGTTCACCCGACCGATGAAGGACCGGCGCGAATGCAGCCAGCGCTTCGACATCTTTCTCGTTGCCGATGCCTGCAAAAGCAAAGCCCGCAGAGTCGCAAAGCACCAGATGGGAGAGATCAAATCCCTGCGCAACGGATTGGAAAGCCAGCCGAAGCGCTACCACAAGCTGCTCGCTTCGCGTCCGTCGACGCTCTTCTCGCACGTCTGTCGTCATTGGCGTTCTCCATGTTGTCAACCTGCAACTACATGTCGCACGTTGTCCTACATCGACACCATAACCGGAAAAGAAAC
>JAGWVZ010000193.1 GCA_018970625.1 Myxococcales bacterium
GCGTTCCTGCCCAACACGCCGAATGACCCGCTGCTTCGCTCCATCCGGGACACCATTCCAGACGGCGATGTCTACGGTGTCATGGCCAGACCCTATCTCGAGTGTCCCGACCCTCGACATGTGCAACGCCTCTCCTGGGCCTATATCCGAACCTACATGGCCGAGGATATTCTGACCAAGGTCGACCGGGCCAGCATGATGACCAGCCTGGAAGTACGCTCGCCCTTCCTCGACCCAGAGTTCATTTCGCTGGTCGTGCGCATGCCGCCTCACCTGAAGCTGCACGGTTTCGACGCCAAGTACGCCCTCAAGCAGGCCCTGCGTAATGACCTGCCCCACGACATCCTGTACCGAAAAAAGAAAGGCTTCGGCATACCTGTCGCGGCATGGCTCAAAGGCCCCCTGTCGGGAGAGGTCAACCGCCTTCTGGACCCCGCGCGCATCGAAGATGCCGGCATCTTTGACCCAGCGGTGGTCACCCGCCTCGTTCGGGAGCACCGCGATGGCAAACATGACCACCGTAAAGCCCTCTGGACACTCATGATGTTCGAGAACTGGCGCGAAAGGTTCCATGCAACCATCTGACGATCCCCATCAGGTATCGGACGGAATCGCGGACGCCACTGCCACAACCTCAACGGGTACGCGTCGAAACCTCGCACGAACGATCCCGTGGATCGTCACCGTCGGGATTCTGATCTGGATTCTGAAGACGACCGATCTGCCCGCGATGTGGGAAGCCACCCGCTCGGCGAATCTGTTGCTTTTTTTCGGCGCCATGTTCGGACTCTTTTCCGTCCTGTGGGTGGTCGACTCCATCGCAATTCTCTGGATTTACAGGCGATATCACGCGCCAGCGATGACACTGCGCCACGTCCTGCCCATACGCGGCACCACCTACGTGGTTGGAATCCTGAATTACGCGGCCGCCTCAGCAGCCATGGCTTTTTACTTCAAGCGTCGATGGTCCATTGGCGTCGTCGAAGGCGGAGCATCATTGCTGCTGTTGCTGCTCGTGGACCTTGGCCTCGCCATTCTGACCGTCGCCGCCGGCGCAGCCCTGCTGCCCGCCGGGTTTCGCGTGGCCGCCTGGACCCTCGGCGCCGCGTTCGCCGTGGGAGCCATCGCACACCTCATCTTCTGGCGCGCGCCCTGGAGCTGGGGCCCACTCGAGAGGCTCCGCAACATTCCCCAACTGCGCGGCTTTCGAGAAGCCAGACTCATCGACTACGCGATCGCCGGCGTCCTCCGTGTACCCGTCACCGCGCTCTACGTGGGCATGCACTACTTCACCCTCATGGCCTTCAACATCCGGGTGCCACTCGAAAACATGCTCGTCTATGTGCCCGTGCAGATGGTCCTCGCCGTGATCCCCATCAGCGTCAGCGGCCTCGGACCCGGTCAGGCCGCACAGCGGGTTCTGTACACCGACTTTGCTGCCTCCACCTATTGCCAGCATGTACCCGCATCCGAATGGTCCAACCCGGCATGGTGCGACCATGCACTCGCCGCCGTCGATGCCTATGGACTCGCGCTGTTCCTCGGATTCCTGCTCCCGCGCATCCTCATTGGCCTACTCTCGCTCCGCGCTGCATCCAGAGAGCTCGCCGCCGAGGCTCCGCTCACCGAACCGAACGCATCCGGCATCCCAGGGGCCTGATTTTCCATCCCGCCGCGTCCGCGTGAAGATACGTTGACGCCCCGATCCGTTGCAGCCACACTCACCCACCGCCTTCCCTGATTGCTGTTCGAGGTATCTGTGCCGTCTCCGAGTTGTCTCATCATCATCCCGACCTACAACGAGCGAGAGAACCTGGAGAGTATCGTCTCGGCCATCCACACGGTGCTTCCGAGCGCCCATATTCTGGTCGTCGACGACAACTCCCCCGATGGCACCGGACAAATCGCGGACGCCATGTCGGCCGCCGACGACCGCATCCATGTACTTCACCGCTCGGGCAAGCAGGGACTCGGCAAAGCCTATCTGGCAGGGTTCGACTGGGCGCTGCAGCACGACTACCAGCGCGTCTTCGAGATGGACGCCGACTTTAGTCATGACCCCAAATATCTTCCGGCCATGCTGGATGCCGCAGAGACCGCGGACATGGTGGTCGGCTCGCGCTACGTCGTGGGCGGCGGTACCCGTGACTGGGGCCTGGTGCGTCGCTTTGTCAGCCGTGGAGGCGGTCTTTACGCCCGTACCATCCTCGGCATGCGCGTTCAGGACCTCACCGCCGGATTCATCTGCTACCGCCGCGAGACGCTTGAGAAGCTCCCGCTCAACGAGGTCACCTCGAACGGTTACGTCTTCCAGATCGAGCTCAAGTACCGCGTCCATCGACTCGGAATGCGCATTGTTGAGGTACCCATCGTGTTTCCGGACCGCATTGCAGGCGTCAGCAAAATGAGCCCCGGCATTGCGGCTGAAGCCATCACACAGGTCTGGAAGCTCAAACTGCGCGTGCCCTGAATCAGAAACAGTTCCATCAGGGCTTCTGATTCAGGTTTGAAGCGTTCTTCTCTGCCTGCATCTTCAGGGCGTTCCAGGCACCGGGCATCTGGTGCAGGCCTGCATCAGGCTCGGCTCGCCCGGTGCTATCTGCAGGCCGCGATCGCGCACGGCCGCACAATACTCCGCCGCGCCCACGCCACACGCGTGACTCGCCAGATTATAGAGTGACCACAGTAGATTGCGGTACGTCTGAATGTCGACAGGTACCATCGCGCGCGCAAGCATCGTGTCCACGGCTGCCAGCGTTGTCACCGGATCGTAGTCCGCGGGCGCCAGTGCTGGCTCTCCCAGCACCCAGGTCAGCCCGTCAGGCACGCCCTGCAACAACTCCTCTGGCGTGCTCAGCAGCTCTGGTTCCATACGGACACCCGATCGCTCGGCCCAGTGCTGCAGCGACGGGAGAGACAACCCGCCTACCGATGCGTCCGCGTCAAAAAGACTCTGTAGTTCAGGATGTTGCGTGAGCATCATGGAGTCAGAATCCGGGTACGTGCGCCATGAGCGGTGTACATGGAACACGTCAGGGCGCTCGTCACCCTGCACCCGCGCGTGCCACACCATGAACCCGGTCTCAAAGTATCCCGTCACCAGCAGACCATCGGGAGGAAGGTCCAGCAGACGATCGGTAAACAGGTCGATGTCGTGCCAACCTCGAAGAGAGCGCGTTCGAGCGCCTTCGGACGGGCGCAACACACCGAGCAACACAGGCAGGAATGCGGCGACCAGCAGGGCGAATGGCGCCACTCGCGACTCCGTCAGCGCCGAACGGGCAGTGGTCAATGCGGCGATCATCGCCAGACCTGCCAATGCGAAACCCACCATGAAATACCCCTGCACATCGGGGTTGTGCATGTCGAAATCAAAGAGAATCTGGGTCACCAGATTGAGCGCGAACATCAGGAACAGGCAAAGGCCCACCCGGGCCCCCGCTCGCGCTCCCAGCACCAAAAATCCAGCAGCAGCCAGCGCAACACCCGGCCACGTAAACGACTCCGTGAGCAGCGACAGCGCGTTCATCAGGCCGGCCACCGGGTCTACCTCTAACGCGCGGGCAGCCGTCTTCTGAAACGCCTGCGCGCTGACCAGCCACCACAACGAGTCCGTGCTGACCGGCCACACCCACGCAGGATAGACCTGCGCCGCGCCGCGCATGACCAGGTACGCATAGCCGGCCAGCGATGTGGCACCCACGGTAACAGCGCCAGTGAACGCCCGCCAGGGTTGCGCGGTAGCTCCTGGCCACAGCAACCCCAGCGCGAAAGCAGGAAAAGCAAAGACCGTCAGATAATGGTGATTCAGCAGGCCCGTTCCCAGCGCAC
Source organism: Myxococcales bacterium (assembly GCA_018970625.1). The sequence continues at coordinate 3,832 of JAGWVZ010000193.1, forward strand.
CAGCTGCCAGAATCCAGTCTTCGGCGCGCAGAGGCCTGTCTGTCCTGAACACGGTGGCGCCCGCGAGCATGCAGACCATGGCATTCAGCGAGTACACCTCGGCGCGTATCGCCTGAAACAGAAATGCCTGACTGAACGCCACCGTCAGCGCTACTCCCAGCGTTAGCCAGGCATCGAGACGAGTGCGAACGAGACCCAGTCGCAACGCCCAGACCGGCAGCAAGGCCACTGCGATAGCAGCAAACAGCGCGCACGCCACATGCACCCGAAATGCGAGTGTACCAAAGGGCAGTAGCTGCGGTGACCACACGATCAGGTGAAACGCCGGGTGACCGGGCGGGTGACTAACGCCCAGCGCAGTCGTCGTTGCAGTCAGCTCGGCAGAGTCCAACAACCATGTCGTCGGAGCCGCATGGACGAGGTACCACGCAAAACTCACAAAAAACGTAGCGATGACAAAAGGTTGAAGCGCTTTGGCCATCGGTATCGGGTCCGCCGGATGGGGCACAGGATCTGTCCGGGGAAAAAATCGACATCGAAAGGGCGCTCACAAGTACGATTTTACGCAACGGTTGCAACAATCGTCCGACTACCCTTGAAGACACTTCAACAATGACGTCGCGAGACCGCACCGGTGGCGGCCTCGAACTGGTGATGGAGCACACATGGCAACCAAGATTTCAGGCGCAGGAAGCACCACGGGTCCAGACTGGACAGGCCCGGCACAGGCCACCGCGGAGGTGCAGGGTATTGACCAGCTGCGTGGAACTCACTCGACCCCGTCGACTGCTGCGGTCGACAGGTCCACCGCGGCGGATGCGCTGCCAGGTCTCGATAACGTACTGGCCGATATGGCGCAGCAGGTACAGGCAGGCGAGCTGTCCCCGCAGACTGATCTGACGCGCGTAGCCATCGAACGCATGATTCAGGCGCGCATGCCCAACCTGCCCGAATCCATCAAGGCAGCGCGAGCCAATGAGCTACACGAACTGCTGAGTGCAGACGCAAGCTTTCAGGCGTTGCTGGCGCAGGCGCTGCGTACTCAGCCCTGAGTGCTGACGACGCCACACCACGCCCTCTGGTTTTCGATGGTCGCCTGGCAACAGGCTTGTCGGCGCGACGACAACCCCATGCCCTACACGCTACTCCACCACGTTACGAATGGTACGCGTCTGGCCGTCCTCAATCGTAATCTGGTACTGCCGTTCCATCGCGAACTCCTCGTTGATCAGCACCACCCGGTGAGGGCCCGCTGGAAGCGGAAAGTTGATCAGCGGCGTGTAACGTCCCGTGTCGGTTCCATCGATAAAGATTCGGGCGGCCGGGCGTGACTGTACTGACAACATGCCCGTGCCGGTGACCGCCACCTGCGTTGGCGTGGGAGTGGGCGTGGGAGTGGGCGTGGGCGTGGGCGTGGGAGTGGGCGTGGGAGTGGGCGTGGGCGTGGGCGTGGGCGTGGGCGTGGGCGTGGGCGCAGCGGCTGTGCCGGCATCGCGAGTCACGTTAGCTGCCGCCGGATCACGGGTCGGGCGCAGGGTCTGGCGAATGGTTCGCTCACGCTGCGAAGTCGAGAAGCTGGCCGTGGCAATCTCGAACCCGTCCTTCCGGAACTCCACGGTGTAGCTGCTATCCGCAAGCAGCAGCGGTGACTCAGCGGGAGTCGAACCGGTAGCGACTTCTGCGCCAGACGCATCACGCAAGCTGAACTGCGCGCCGCGTGGCACAGACTCAATGGCGAACACCAGCGCAGCAGGCGGGGCATCCTGCGCAGGCGCAACAGCGACCGCCGACCCCTCGGCCACCACCGCCGATGAACCCTCGCCAGCCAACGTGACAAACGTCACCTCAATGGGGTTGTTGCTGGCGCCAACCTGCAGCGGAATGGTCACCGGGGCGTAGCCCTCCAGCGAAACCAGAACCTGTACAGTGGCACCCTGCTGCAGCCCACTCAGGTCGGTGGGGGTAACGCCAACGGCCTGTCCGTTCAAGCTCACCGTCGCGCCTGCCGGGGTCGAGCGCACCGCCACTGGCGCCACCTCGGTCACTTCGGGAGTGACAGCAATGACCAGCGGAAGATTTTCACCGGCCACGGTCGTCAGGGTAGCCATGGCATCGTCGTAGCCGGGCGCGGTCACCGACACCACGTGCTGCGCAGCGTCCAGACCCTCAACGGTATAAGGCAGAGCGCCCGTGTACACGACCTCGCCATCGACCTTCACCACAACGGCTCCCGCGACAGTCGGGCTTGTGGTCACAACCACGCCGCCCGTCTGGGGCCCGGGGGCAAATACACCCAACGCGAACAGCAACGCGACCACGACCCCCACCGCTGCCAGAGCGCCCAACACCAGCATGGTCGTACGAGAACCACCTGCACCGGGTACAACCGGAACAGATGCCGTCGGTGCCTGCACGGGCGCGGCGACAGGGGCAGCCGGCGCGGGCGCAGCGACAGGGGCAGCCGGCGCGGGAGTAGCGACAGGGGCGATGAGCGGCGCCGCGGCAGCGCGACCCAACGTGGCAGACAACGCCGGCACATCTCTGGACGCCTGCGACGGACGAGCGGGCGGCGCAACCGGCGCCGGCTTTGCGGTACGCTGCTGGCCGGTCTCCCTCCCGGGTCTCGCCGGCGGTCCCGACGCTTTCGATAGCGAAGGCACAGGTGGCGGCAGCGCAGGCGCTTCGGACGAGGCGGCCTGAAACGTACCAGAACCCACACCTGCGTCATCGGCAGCCACCTGCGAAGTCTCGCCAACCTCTGGCTCTGCGGCGCTCTCGTCGCCCCACGACCCCGTCAGCTCGGCCCCAAGCACCACCGACGGCGCGTTCTCATCACGCTGAAACACCTGGGTCTCGATCTCGGCTTCGCCCCAGCCAAACTCCTCCCCTGTCGACGTCAGCTGCGACAGCGAAATCGTCTGAACGTACTCCAGCAAACGCCGCTCGCGCGCGACCTCTTCCACAAAAATGTGCTCCATGAACGCCGCCAGATCGCGCGCCGTGCACGGATTACCCTGCGAGAACATGAACCGTTGCAGGTCCACCAGCAGTTCGTGGGCGGACTGATAACGGTGGTTCGGGTGCTTGTGCAGCGCCTTCAGCACAATCTCTTCCAGAGCGGGCGGAATGCCCGGGTTAAACAACGAAGGTGGCGCCACCTCCACCTTCCGCA
>JAGWVZ010000194.1 GCA_018970625.1 Myxococcales bacterium
CGTGAAAAAGGGGTGAGGTCGCCAGAAGCCGAAACTGAGAGAAGCGACGCCCTGAACAAGGGTCCGATCCTGTTGCCGCACAACAATCCGGTCACCAGGGCCACCACAGGTCCGTCTGTTTCGCGTCTCCCAGTTCAGCCGCCGGTGTGCCCACGATCGGACATTCGTTGTGCAGAAGGAGAAGGGCGCCACAAGCGCACGGGCAGGGCATTGGCTTTCCAGAGGGTCGTCACCTGGCAGGAACGGAGAGTTGCACACGACGCGAGCAAGGTCAGATGCCGGCCACCGGAACCTCATAAAACGCTTACGATTGCCTCCACTTCCCTGTCAACGTCGACCATGGTACGCCCGCCTGACTCGCTGATCATGCGGCGATAGTACTCTGACTCTGCAAAAATCTGCAGTGCTTTCAGACGTTTGGGGAGATAAGGGTGCGATTGAAAGTACTCCGAGAATCGACCTACGCCATCGCGCAGCTCGTCGAGCTGGTTCAGGTAGGTGTCCACATCGATTTTGTCGACCAGCGCCTGCGAGCCGCCCGCCAGCTTGACCATGGTCGTGGTGGCGACCTTCAGGTCCCGGCAGCAGATGAGCCCGGCCCGGTCGCACGTAATTTCGCCGCGACGGCTCCACCCCATGAGCGCGATGCGCGCGGGGGTGACGATCCAGCGCACGAATATGCTGGATACGTGCGTCAGAAAGTTCAGGGCGGTGTGGTACGTGACGTGCGAATTCTGAATGTGGCCGCACTCGTGACCGATCACAAAGCGCAGCTCATCGTCGGTCAGGCGGTCCACCGTCGCGGAGTTGATGACGATGAAGCTGTCGGTCTCGGTTCCGAACGTGCCGGCGTTGATGGAGCCGAAGTTCTGCGTCACGTAGGTGGTGGGAACAGGGATGTGCAGCTCCTGCGCGCACTCGGTGACGATATCGTGCAGCCGCGGGAATTGCCGGGGACCCACGCGGACGGCGCTGCCCAGAATGTCGGCTTTGCGCCACGTTTTGAAGGCACGAACCGACGCTTCGCAGGCCAGCCGGACCGGCTGTGCATAGCTCAGCGAGCGCAGCACCCGGTAATCACCGGTAAAAATGTACTCGCCAAAGCCGCCTTGTGCGGTTCGACGGGAGCCCGGGGTCTTTCGGGTATCCACGTAGTGTTGAAAATCGAATGATGGCTGCATGAACGCTCCATGGCAGTGGCGGTTCAACCACACTTCGTGACAAGCTATTGGCGCCGCAGTCTATTCCCGCCCTGCCATCCTGTGATGGCGCCGCCTATTCGCGGCGACCTCGTCGAAGCCAGGCGAACATAAAGTAGGTGCAGCCGATCAGAATGAGCCCGAAGGCAGCGTAAACCACCTTGAGGTAGGTAAAATTCAGCGGTGCCTGATTCTCAATCAGCAGGTAGGCGTTCTGGCATTCAAAGCGACTCCCGAGCGCGGTGCGACGCTCCGCCTCGGTTGGAACGCGCCCCAGATGGTCAGCCAGTCGCTGCTCAGCACGCGCACGGTCGGCTGTCAGAATCATACGCACCTGTGGTGCCGGCTCAAACCCGCAAAACTCTCGGCCGTAGTTCAGAGAATAATAGTCGATGAAGGGACCGTACGTGTCGGGCAAATCCCGAAACGCGATCAGCCGGCCGGTTCCCGTAAAATACTCCCGCACTTCGGTGTTGTGGTTGGGTGCCATGGGCATGCCCTGAAGAACCCGTGGGCGGGTGTCGATCTCGACCCGCTCCATATAGATTGGGGAGCCCACCAGCCGCACAAACGCACGTTGTCCTGCAACGGACCGCTCCGAGGGCGCCCCGGACAACGATACATGTCGGTTGGAGGGGAGCACGAGGCGACCCTCCTGCATGTATTCGCCCGAGTCCAGATCAGATGCCTCACCCAGCAGCAACGGCTGGTTCGGCGTCGAGCTGTACTGCAAATCATCCCACGTCGTACGGGCCAGATAAATCGTGAACAGCATCACGAGTAACAGCACCACCGGTTGCAGACCGTTGCGCTGGTTGCCGAGCTGCTCGAGCTCGGGATCGACATCATCAGGTGTGTTCCATGCCCCCAGATAGCGAGCCTCAAGCTCACGCTCCGCCTCACTGCGGCTGGGTTCTGGAGTCGGGGAAGAAGTCGACACGAGGATTATCCGTAAGAAATGGGCGGCTCCGGCGGCCGACCTGAAACGTACGCTCCCAGGTTCTAGGAGCCCGCGGGCGGCACGTCAATCACGCACAGGCTCACCGTCGTCGAACAGACGCCAGACGCGGGGTTTCGTTCCTGCACGCTTCACGATTTTGCCGCAGATCACCGTGCATGGTACACACGCGCCCATGTTGGCTACCCTACAGCGCTTTCTGGTCTGGACCCTGTGCCTTTGCAGCCTGTCTGTGCTGCCGCGAGAGCTGGTCGCGCAGGACGACCTTCTCGCTGAATCTCACGATTCCGTTGGCGAAGCGCATATCTCGCTTGGTCACTCGCACATGGCAATGGCGCTGCGTCAACACGCGGTCGCGCTTCAGGGCGGCGGGTGTTCCAGCGCAGACGCGACCGCGCTGGATTCGCTTGTACCCGATGCGGCTGAGCCACAGGCCACGCGTTCCCGACTCCTGTCCACTCAGGCATTTCTTCAGGGCGAGTCGCTGCGTTGTCTGGGCCAGTCGTCTCAGGCCGTGGACTACTGGAGGCGGGCGGCCGCGCTGGACCCCGTGTGGACAACCGTCGTCAACAGAAGGCTGCTGGCGGCTGGCGAAGCGCCGGTCGCCTGGCGCATTGAGCTGGGTGGCGCGGGCTCGCAGCGCCTTTGGTCCCGGGCCATCGCTGACCCGAACACCCGCGCGACCGCTATCGCGTTTCTATTGCAACGCTACGAATCGGGCACGTGTTCTGCCTGGTTGCGTCGGCAGATCGCAGCTGCCCTTGAATCGGTGCCCGCCGAGCAGCGCACCGATGCGCTTGATGCGTGGCTGCATGGTCGAATCGCAGAAGCCGAGGATTTGCCAGAATTGATGCGCCGCCTGACCTATGTGTCGGCCCTTCCGAGCCATCTCGTCACGCGCCTGGCAGCGCATGCCGTCGAGTTGGCAAGGCAGGGCGGCTGGAGCAGGAACCGTGACCTGCTGCATACGGCGCTGGTCGCGATGGCGTTCGACACAACCCTCGTCGAACGGTTCGGGTCTGCGCTGCCGAGCGATGACTCGGAATATATCGCCGCCCTGCAAAACCTTCGCATGCAACTGCGCGATGTGCGTCTGGTGGCATGGCGCCCGCAGCTGGCGCCCAGCCATGAGCGTCAGGTGCGACGCATGGTTTCGGTGATGCTCATGCGCGCGCTGCGTCGGGGTAATCACGACCGGGATGCGCTCTCACTGGTCTTGCAGGAGCTTCCCCTGTCGGCGTCGCTCAGGGCCGAATTTGCGTCAGCCTGTGTGCAGCTCGCCGGGCTGGCCGACCAGCATGTCATTCAGCGTCAGTGTCTGATGGACGCGCTGGTTTCTGATCTGCCACAGGTCGAGCAGGCTCACCTGGTCATTGAGGCGGTTGTGGACGCGCTGGCAGTGGGTGATCACCGGGCGGCTGCACGGGTGCTCGAAAACGCGCTGGTGCTGGCGTTGCTCACCGACCTTCCCGCGTGGGAGGCACAGCGTCTGGCGTACTGGCGCGCGAGAGTCCGACTGGAGAGCGGTGATCGGGTCGCGGCCGTGCAACAGCTGCGGCAGGTTCGGCGCATGGCACCCCTCGCCTATTATGGCGTCATGGCGGACGGCTGGTTGCAACAGCTCGGCGGACATGGACAGTTCAGGGCGCTCCTGATGACGCTTCAGGTGACTCCGGCTGTTGCACCGGATGATCCGCGTGCCAGCACCGCGTTGGCGTTACTGGATGCCGGCCTGTCTTCGCTGGCGCGCGAGGAGCTGCTCTGGCAGGCGCAGTTTTTTGGCGCTGATGCGCCCGTGGTCGCCGCCCTGGCGGGTGTGCTGCAGGCGGAGCGTGGCGAGCTTGCCAACGCGATGTGGACACTGACGCGTCTGGCAGACGTTGAACACTGGTCGCAGCAACAGCTCGCTGCGCTGCCTCGGCAGGTCATTTTTCATGCCTGGCCAACCGCGTTCGAGAAGGCGGTCATGTCGGCCAGCGCCCAGACCGGCGTCGATGCTGCGTGGTTGTATGCGTTTATTCGTCGTGAGTCTGCGTTTACCCCCAACGCTCGTTCGTCAGCGGGGGCACAGGGGCTTATGCAGCTGCTCCCCTCGACTGCTCGGCGTCTGGCAGCCTCTGTGTGGGCAGCGGGGCCACCGGAGCCGTTCAACGAGCCTCAGGTCAATGTCCTTCTGGGCGCTACTTTTTTGCGTCAGCGTCTGGCCATGGCCGGTGGCTGTATTGAGCCGGCCATAGCCGCGTATTCCGCCGGACCTGCACACGCCCGCAACTGGTTGCAGCATACGCCCGACGCTTGGAACGATGTCTGGCTGGAGCGCGTCAGTTATCCAACTGTCCGCGATTATGTACGTGACGTTGTGCCTGCCGCTGCCATGTATCGTGCGGTGCTGCGGCAGCCATGGCAATCCCCGATCTGCCGGGTCAACGCCAACGAGTTGGCCCAGCACAGTGCGTTGCCGCCGGACGCTTCTCTTTGATGCAACCTCGTTGCAACACAGTGGAAGATACGCGTATACCGGGACCGACAAGTCAGCTTGCTCTGACCGCTGTGAGGAGAGCGTTCGCCCCTCGTTGAATTCGGTGACATCGCTGTCGGGTGAGGGTCCCAGAATGGTCAATCAGGCTGACTTTGAGAGGGCATTTGCTGCGATTCCTGCAGATCGTCTGCGGGAATACGTCAGAAGCTTCGTGCTCGGTCTGGATGACCGACTGCAAAGCCTGTTTCTGGACGGTCTGGTCCTGACGGCAAGGCGCGCCAACCCGGAATTCAGCCCGCGTGCCGTGGAAGATCTGCGCCTCGTCGAGGATGCCGCCCACTGGGCGGCCGAACGACAGGAGAAGGTTCCTGTCTCCGTTCCCCGACTCGACTTTCTGCTCGAACGAACCAATCGCCAGTTTATGTCGGGTCATGTGGAGCGGGCCCTGTTGTCATGGGACCACCTTTTCGGAGGTCTCCATCTCTGGTCCGAACAAAATCCGGAGGCCATTGAGGCCGATCAGCTGTTGTTCAACTCGGTAAATCGTGCCGCTGTCCGCTATCTGGTTTCGGTGTGGATCAACACTGACTCTGCCGAGCGGGCGGATGCGATACTCAACGCCTGCCAGTATGTCAGCGCGGTGGCCTGGTTGCGTGACCCCCTGCAGCAAATGCGGGATGAGGCGCCTCGCCCGGTGCTGGATGAATTGAATACCTTCGAACCTGAATGGCAGCGGTCCCTTCAGGCATTTATTGTGGAGGAGCGCGACCGTGATCCCAGAGAGGCCGACGTCAGAGATGAGCTGAGCTGGCTTGCCAAGTCGGTCGCTCGTACCGGTGGCGCCGACGGAATCGCCCTCATGGCGAGGCTCTCCGGTGAGCCGGTGACCTGGGAAGAGTGGGTCAGACGTTTGGTCGAAGACGAGAACTGGACCGCGATCGGTCCCGCCGTCGATGAGGCGATCCACGCTCTCGGAGCCTCACTCTTTACCTCGCGACTCGCCGATGTTGCCGCTGGCGCGGCGCGATTGATTCATTACCATTCGGGTGCGGTTGACTGGGCTAGGCGAGCATTTCTGGCCGAACCAACGCTCGTCAGACTGCTCCTGTGGCGGCAGATGGCCCTGGACGCGGGCGTCGACCCCACGCCTGCGTTTGGTGTCGAGCTGCAACGCACGCGCTCTCGGTTACCGGCGCGCGTCGCCGCGTTAATGCTCCTGCTCACCGGGCGATGGTCCATCGCGGCGGGCATGCTCAACGACTGCCCGGGGCTGGGGTGGTCCACCCAGACGCATCCTGGCGCCCTGTTGTTCGCCGGACTCGTTCAGGTGCTTCACAGTTGGTCTTTCATGCCCCGAAACCCCGAGGAGAGCAGCCCCGGCAACGTACTGACGGACACCCTGCGAATCGACGAGCAGCGGGCGTCCTTGCGTTCACCCGGGATTGAAGATCTCGATGGTTCGCTACTGCCACCGTTTCGGCTTCCACCGAGCATCGCAGACATTCTGCCCACTCGTGACGCATCCATGGCCATTCAACATGTGATGTCTGAGTTTCCGCTGGACGAGAATGTGGTGGAGGAGATCATTGAGTCGCTGCGCAACGCGGCCCTCGGGCGTCTTCGCGCGGTGCTGCAGCAGGGGCGCCGGCGCACCTACGCCAACGCAGCTGCGCTGATTCTGTCCCTCGTCGAAGCCTTGATTCTGCTGGATCGACGCATGGAGGCACGAGCGCTGATTCGGCGCACCGTCACCGAGTCCAGCGGACACGCGCTCTTTCAGTCCCGACTCGACGACATGACCAGCACCGCGGTTCGACTCGCGCTGAAAATGTAATCCAGCGCACCCCTGGCCGAGCCTTGCAGGGCGATGGTTTATCGTGCCCGCCCCAGTACAACCAGAAGGGCGGGCAACACCACCACGCTGGCCAGCGTTGTACTCGCAATTCCAACGGACATCAGAAAACCAAGGCTGAACATGGCACCATACTCCGCCAGCATCAGCATGGCGAACCCGGCGAAGGTCGTCGCCGACGCCAGTAATACAGCCGCGCCTGTGCCCGCCACGATGTCGGTCAGCCTCGCCACACCGTGCTCTTCTTCGCTTTGCCGGAGGCGATGCAGCAGGTGAACGCCGGCATCCACACCAATGCCAAGAATGAGCGGGAGCACGACAATATTGGCCGCATCAAACGGAAATCCACTCCAACCCATGACGCCAAACATCCACGCGTAACCCAGCAGACAGGGCAGCACGGCCAGCGAAGCATCGCGAAGACTGCGAAACGAAAACCACACGGTTGCCATCACCAGGACCGCTGCTGCTGCCGCCGCCCAGG
>JAGWVZ010000195.1 GCA_018970625.1 Myxococcales bacterium
GGTTCGGACGGTATTCACCTGTCGGCGACCGGCTATGCCAGACTGGCTGAGGGGTTTTTTCATGATTTCATGAATGCGTGGGAGTTGTGGCTCATGGAGCCTTCGCCCGAGGTGCCGTTTGAGACCACGGTGATTGATGTGCTGCCGCGACCGGAAAACAGTGAAGCGGTGGTCAGTCGTCCGCTCTGGTTTCAGACGGCTCCCCTGGAGGGCGAGTCCGACCTGTGGCAACCGCCGGCCGCCGGGCCGGACTTCCAGCATGGGAGCAACGGAATGCCCAGCGGCGATGGCATGGACGGTTGGGGCACGGGTCGCGCTATCTCTGCGCCTGCCGGGCGCGATCAGGGAAACCCGCTTTTCTAGGTTGATGCGCGCCTGAAAGGCGGTGCGTGAACCATCAACGGTGCTGAGTCGGGTCGGCGGCGAGGTGTTCAGGTCCGCCCTGCAAAGGGTGCTCGGGGCGGTACCAGGCGCACGAGTACGTCGGTACTTCTGATGTGAGCGTTCGCAGCGAGGTCAGGAACTCAGGGGCTGCGGATTGCGCCTGTGCCTGCACGCCGACGTGAGGCGCGAGCGCCGCGATGGCGTGCACGCCATTCAGGGGCTGCCATACGTTTCGCCCGGCTCCGTGGGTCAGGACAGCGATGGTGGAGAGGCGCGCTTCGGCTCGCCAGTGGGGTTGGTCGCCTGTTCCCCAGAAAGGCGAGGCGAGGGCGTACCAGCCGTCGCTTCGTCGCTGCAGAATGCTGATTTCATTGCAAATCACGCGTTCAGCCTTCCCTTCGCGTGAGATCGTGGATTTGCCGGCGCCCGGGTGGCCGGCAAAGAGGATCGCCTGTCCGCCATAGACCAGGGTGGCGCCGTGAAAGAGCAGGCCGAGGTCATAGAAAGTGGACCACGCGACGGCACCCCTCACGATATGTTCGAAGCCCGGGAGGCGGGTGGTGAACGTGCCGTGACACCGCTCGGGCTGAAACACGGCGCGGTAGAACTGCCACTCCGCGAACCACGTGTTACCGCTTAGATGGCGGGCGAGCGGTGCGTCCGAACGGAAGGTGCCCGGCTCGGGAATCAGCGGCAGTGGGGACTCCATCCAGTCGCACTGCACCTGAACCGCGGCGCTGCGAGGATCGGCGTGAAAAGGAGCCCAGTCTTGCAGCAATCGCTGTTGCGTGGCCGGAGACGCTCCTTCGATGGAGATGTCCAGACCGACCGCGCCCACCACGAGCGAGGCAGAAATACGGTTCAGCACGCTGGCAGGTTGGCGCCGGTGCTGCCATTTGGCTGACCTGCTCCACCGTCATCGAGCAAACAACACGCGAGCGCTGCCTTGGTGAAGGTTTCGCTGCTCAGCACCTGCGGCTTGCGCCAGGGCTTGCGTGCAGCGGAGCCGGAAGGCATGGGTTGTGACGGTCTGCCGGGCGTTGATGACGGTGAGGGTTTCATGGGGACTCCCTGTTTCGCGAGGTTCAGAAGTAGAGACGAACGAGTGACGAAGCTGCAGGCACTGTCGCTGCGGTGATCAGGAAATCACCAAAGCCATCATCGTTGAAAAGGGCTGCCGATGAGACGGGTCCGGCTGAAAAGCCTGCCTCCGCGAAGAGGACTGCATGGCCATCGTTAGCGAAGAAGGGCGACACACCCGTGTTCCGCAACAACAGCACTTCCTGCGGCGCATTTGCGTCAGCACGCAACCGCACCCGCAAAAGCATATCAGAAAAATCAGGTCCGGCCAGCGGTGAGTCTCCATCACGGCGGCTATCTCCGATGGCGCTGAGCACCGTGCCGGCCCGCAGGGTTGTGTCGGGCGAGACCGTGGCTGTTAAGGGCACCGTCCCCGAAGCAGGGAGGGTGGCGGAGTTTAGCACCAAATCCAGTCGGTTGGCCTGAGTCGTACTTCCGAAGTCGAGTCCGACAGCGTCCGTAAAGCCGTCACCGTTGATGTCGCCCGCTGTCGATGTCCCATTCAGGGACAGCGCGTTGCCCGTGCTGGCGGTATTGGAAGCGGAGTAGATTCGGTCGGGGGCGGCGAGCGTGGTGGGCTGGGTGACGCCGCGCCACACGAGGATGCGACCAACAACGGCGAAGCCGCCTGTGCCGCCGGCACCGCTGAACGAGATGATCTCGTCCAGTCCGTCGCCGTTCGAGTCGTTCACAATGCCGGTCTGCCGGCCCAATCGCTGTTGCCGAATGGAGGGCACCAGGGTTTGTACCAGGAACGGGGTGTTGTTGGTTGGATTGGTGGTCAGGTTGATGGTAGCGGGCCAGCTTGTTCGGCCGGCAATGACAAAGAGAATGCCATCCGATTCGACTGCCGCGTTAATGGGCATATCGACACCTCCGGCGCCGATGACGATGTCTTCAATGCCCGATGCAGGGTCGGCGGTCAGCTGCCACACATTGCCGGACGACGACATGGTGTATCCGCCGAATGACGTCAGCCCGCCTGTAAAGGCGGTCGCGGTGAGCGAGATGCGTGTGGTGGGCGTGGTCGAGATGGGTGCGCCCGCGGTCGTGCTGCCGAGGTAGAGGAACACCTCATTCAAGGTTTCGGTGGACAGATTCATGGTCGCTGAAACGAGCAGATCATTCACGCCGTCGCCATTGACGTCCCCGACGCGGTTGGGGAACACGCCAAAGTTCTGCGCCCCTGTTGGCGTGGGAAGCTGCTGGGTGGTCGCCTCTGCCACGGTGGCCGCGCCATACAGAATCACACAGGTGGATGAGGTCGGACTAGCCGTGCCAATATATCCGCCAACCGCGAAATCTTCGAAGCCGTCACTGTTGATGTCGCCCAACGCTGCGGCGCGACGAATGTCGGTGATGGGAACGATAAAGTCACGGGTCAGGAACCCGAAAAATGCGGCGGGAAACACGCGTTCTGACACGTTCCCATTCACGTCCGTTGCACGGATAGCGCCAAAGTTATCGCCATCATAGAGCGGCGCCTCGGGTACCGACAGATCAAGGACAGCAGGGAGCCCCGGCGCGTTGAAGACGGTGTAGTAGTCCGGGTCCGTCGCAGCGGTAACCCAGTCCACCGTGGCCGATGTGCCGATAAACAGCTCATAGCGCACGCCATCCGAGACGGTCGGTACCGAGAAATCGGCGGCTCCACTCCGGCGATTTAACGTAAACGTTGCGGCGCTGAGGTCGGGTGCGTTGCCGTCCACGAGTACCGTAAAGGACTCGGTGTCCGTATTTCCTACGCTATCGGTGGCTACAAGGGTCACGGTGTACGTGCCATCTGCGGCGGTGACGCCAGCAAAGCTGGCCGAGCCAGCTGAGATGGTGGCGCTGTAGGGCGTAGCAGCCAGAGTCGTCGAAGCGGTCCCCCCGTTGCCACCCGTGACGACTGCCACCAGAGGCCAGGTGGCGCCAACCCGATTGGCGAGCGTCAGCGCGATGGTAGAGGCAGATCCGGCACTTACCCCTCCGAGCGACACGATCACGGGCGGTACGTCGTCCGAGAGGTAACCGAACGCAGGTGTATCCGTAGCGGTACCGCGGGCCGGGGCGGCCAACTGGCCGAAGAACGTGCCGGAACCGTTGGTGGGGAAGGTGGCAACCACACTGGCGAGCCCGCCGGTCAGCGTCGCCGTGAATGGGGTGCCATCCACGAAGACGGTCGTAGTCAGTCCGTCGCACCGGGGATTGGTGGATACCAGGTCGAATGTCACCTGCACACCCGCTGTCACCGCGCTCTCGTCGTCTGAAGCGTTGAACACCTGGTTGCCTGTGACATCAGCGAAGGCGATGTCGCACACCGGTACATCGAACACGCCAACCGAGATGGTCTGCGACGACACGTTTCCAGCAGCGTCCTGTGCCGAAATGGTGAGTGCCACCGCGTTTCCGGTGGGCAAGGTCACGGTCGATGTTGCAACGCCACCTGCCACCGGAAGGCTGCCAAGCGAGGTCGTTCCCGCGCCGTCGGGGTTGGCCGTCAACGACACGCTACTCCCGTCGGGAAGGTCGGTGGCGAGCTGAACGGCGTACTGAATGCCCGGTGCGACGGAGTCCGTGTCGTTGGGATTGCTCAGCTCGATACCATTCAACGGGTCTGTGAACGAGAGCGACGGAGCGATGGTGTCCACGACTACCGAATCGGACGGTGAACCCGTGGTTGCGTTGCCGCTTGCATCGACAGCCGCTGCGCTCAGGGTGTGCGCGCCCTGCGACAGCGACACGTTGACGGTGGCCACGCCGCCCGCAACCGGGCTGGAACCGACGACGGTGCCTGCCACCGGATTGGTTGAGCGCACCTCCACCACCTGTCCGTCTTCGATGCCCGTCAGCGCAACGGCAACGGTCGCTGCGCGCGCGCCGGCACCTGCACCCGCCTCGCCAATGTTGAGGAATCCGTCGTTGTTGGCATCGCTCGTAATCACCAGAGAATCAATCACCGGCGCCACGCGGTCCACCGTAATGGTGACGCTCGCGTTTCCTGTGTTGCCCGCCGCATCGGTCGCCGCCGCGGTCAGGGTGCAGACGTCTTCTGCGGGCAGGGTCACGCCCGAAAATGACAGCGTGCCTGCGGCGACCGTTCCGGTTACGTCGAAGGTGGTGGTTCCACAGGCAACGGTAAGCGTGCCCGATACTACCGTGTTGTTGTCGGTCCACGCGACATCCACGTTGACCTGAAAGCCAGGGGCTCCGCTTGCATCGGCCGACGAACCAGAGAAGACCGTGCCATCGGTGGGGCTTACGAACACCAGTGCCGGAGGTTCCTCATCCAGTGTCACGCGAACCGTGGGACTGCTTCCCAGCCCGCGTGCGTCGCTACCACGCACCTGCAGCGCATTGACGCCGGGGTCCAGCGTCACACCCGCAAAGGTTATCGAGCCGTCAACGAGCACAGATTCCGTGCGGGATACGGATTCATTGATGAGAAGCTCGACAGGGGTTCCCTCCGCAAGGTCGGTTTGGGCTACGACATTGATCAGGGCGGTATTCAACACATCTCCGTCCAGAGGATCGGTGATCACCAGGAAGGGGAGGTCCACGTTGACGGTGAAAGAGACGTCCAGCGTTCCCGTATTGGCGAAAGCGTCGGTCGCTGAGTACGTGACGGTGTTCAATCCAGGGGTAATGCTGAGGTTCGTGAACGTGAGTTCGGGCGCGCATGGCTGGCATACCGGCGCCAGTGCATTGGCCGCCGCGCACACCTCGGCGACGCCGTCGCAGCTGTCGATGGCGACCGTGGCATCCGTAAAGAGCGCGCCCCCAACCAGCCTTACGCTGGTCTCGTCGAGAATCGCACCTTCCAGAGGAGCGACCGCCGTCAGAACGGGAGCCACATCGTCGATGACGACCGACACCGACACGACCGCCGCACCTTCATTGCCAGCACCGTCCTGTGCGGCAACACCAATCAGATAGTCTCCGGCTGCCGGGAACGTGACGGTATCGACAAAACCCCGGTCGATCAGCGACACGTTGACCGGTGTTCCTCCGTCGAGCGTCCACGCGACGGTGACCTCGTCGTCGGTGGTAATATTGCCCACCAGTACCGAGAGTTCGGTGGTCAACGATGTGACAACGGCACCATCGACCGGAGCCACAATGGAGACGGTTGGAGCCGTGAGGTCCACGGTCAGGGCTACTGCCTGCGAAGTGACCGACGCGTCACTCTCCGACACCGCCACACAGGAGAGCACGCCTTCGGCGAGCGTCACGTTGATGGTCGCGCTGCCAGCAGCGTCAGTCGTGCCCGTGCCTACGGTCACCGGCAAGCCCCCATCCAGCGAGCAATCCACACGAACAGAGGCCCCTTCTGCCAGCGTGCTGTTCACCGTGAAGCTGGACTGCAGTCCTGGTGAATCCACCGCTCCGTCATCCGCGATTCCAAACACCGCACCGGTCACCGGCGTGACGACCGAGATGTCGTCGGCCTGAGCCACTACGGAAACGGTCAAGGTTTCTGACACGCCGGTATTCCCGCACGCATCTACAGCTGTCGCCACCACATCGAAACTGCCATCGGTCAGAAACGTAAACGGCTCTGCCGTCCAGATGCCATCCGCGATCGCTGCGGCAATGCCTGCCGTGTCGCCGATCGAAACCGTGACCGACGACTCCTCGCTGACGGGTCCAAACGCGCTCCACTGAATTCCTTCTGCGGTGGCGTCCAGATCGTCCAGCCTGGTGATGGTGCCTGATGCTACGGACGCATCCACAGCGATCACAGGGATGGTGAAGTCTGACACATACGTGAGAACCGGAGAGGCACCTTCCTGCTCGCCGGACCTCGCGACGGCCTGAATCTCCGTCTCGCCCTCGTTCAGTGTGACACCTGTGAAGGTCGCAACTCCACTCGCTGCATTCGCCGTGGCAAACGATACGCCTCCCACCAGCAGCTCTACCTCGGCGCAGTCCGTGCTCACGGTCAGCGTGGTCTGGAATCCAGCCGCATCCACATCCTCGTCCGTTGACGCCGCATTGAACGCACATGTGTCGGTCGGAGCAGGCTGGAGCGCTACCTCACAGGAACCGGTCTCGACGGTCACCGACACCGAGTCCGAAACGGTCAACGTCTCGGAAATCTGGCTGGATACCTCGATGGTGGTGCTGCCTTCCGTCAGGGTGACGTCGGTGAAGACCAGCACACCATCCACCACCGTCGCGGTACCAGCGGCGCTGTCATTCAGAGCCAACGTGAACTCGGTGCCGTCGGACACCTCCAGCGTTGTCGCCCTGACGACCGTCTGGAAGCCCGGACTCCCCGGATCGTTGTCATCCGAGGCATCGAACCGCGAGCCGTCCGCAGGTCGCACAATCTCCACCTGAGGCTGCGGGCCCGGCTCGTCTGAAGGACTCACGAGAAAGGTCACTTCCTCCTGAGTTACCACCTCTCCACCTTCCGTGACGGTTGCTACCAGCGTCACCTCACCTTCGGGAAGGTAGAACCGGTTAAAGCTGACCGTATCGCCAGACTCATCACCCTCGATCG